>NZ_JAAHHE010000066.1:0-28204 GCF_010692525.1 Moorena sp. SIO3B2 | reverse complement strand
GCCGAGCCCGTCCCTAACGCACCATACGCCTACTCTTTTCCCCCCTTTTTTTAAGGGGGGTTAGGGGGGATCAAAACTCCCATTAATAACTTCTATAAGTATAGCAATTAATAAAAAAATTCGGTCAAGCTCAGATAAACTCTAATACTTGACCGAATTATATTGTGTAAACCTCAAAACGTACAGCTAAGCTGCACTTAAACCATATAACTCCTGATTAATTGTACATTATTCCCGAGTTAGTCAGCTATCAGCGTGTCGCGTATCAGCCAAAGGCTTAGCCTGCGCGTAGCGCAATCGGTGCTTTTGAATAAAATAAGCTGACGGCTGACCGCTGACGGCTTGCTGATTTATACCCCTCCCCAAAAAAACGTTCATTCTTCATTCTTCATTCTTCATTCTTCATTCTTCATTCCTGGTCGCCAGGGCGACGCCCTGGCAATTTACTATCCTAATCTACGTAAAAATATCGAATCAAAGTCACCATAACCTCACCAGGATTTCCGGTAGGTTCGGGAGTGCTCCACTCGTCGGGATAAGCGTATTTAAGAGAATAGATGGTAAGAATTGTTTTCCGAACTTGTTCAGGAGAACCGACCAAGATGTGCTTGGCTTTCTTAGCTTTGCGACCTTGGTTTTCAGGGTTTTGATTGTCATCAGGGTTTGAAGGAAAGTTTGTACTCATGAATCGTTATTGGTTTAAAACGCTTACATTATTAATATATCAATTTATTAATCTCTGGTCAAGGGGTTTAGGAATTTTTTTTTATTACCAAATAGCGACGATTAATCGTAGGGTGGGCAGTGGATGAAACCAATAAAATCGGATCGGAATCGGTTGGATATGCACTGCCCACCAACAGTTTTAATAAAATTAATCGTAGGGTGGGCAGTGGACGAGACCAATAAAATCCGATCGGAATCGGTTGGATATGCACTGCCCACCAACAGTTTTAATAAAATTAATCGTAGGGTGGGCAGTGGACGAGACCAATAAAATCGGATCGGAATCGGTTGGATATGCACTGCCCACCAACAGTTTTAATAAAATTAATCGTAGGGTGGGCAGTGGATTAAACCAATAAAATCCGATCGGAATCGGTTGGATATGCACTGCCCACCAACAGGGATTTAATTAGATATTAATCGTAGGGTGGGCAGTGCTCTATCCGATAGAGCACTGCCCACCCTACATGTATATCTGGCTGGTGGGCAGTGCTCTATCCGATTTTCAACTATTACTATCCCTTAATAAACCACTGCCCACCCTACATCTTTATTTATGCCCACCCTACATGTATATCTGGCTCTGGTGGGCAGTGCTCTATCCGATTTTCAACTATTACTATCCCTTGAAAAAGCACTGCCCACCCTACATCTTTATTTATGCCCACCCTACATGTATATCTGGCTCTGGTGGGCAGTGCTCTATCCGATTTTCAACTATTACTATCCCTTAATAAACCACTGCCCACCCTACATCATATCTACATCAGAACTCAATTTGTAACGTTTTGCAACTATGGCCAAAATGGCGGGACAGATTGAGCCTATTGTTCCATTTTTTAGATAGGTCTGGGATTAGCAACATCTCAAGTCTGATTGATTACTTATTTGATATAGGGGTTTCTAGCCTAATCAGACCCGGTGGTGCGTTACGGAACCGGCTGTCCCAATAGTGGGAACCGAAAAAATGAGGGCGAGCCGGTTCCTAACGCACCCTACGTAACTGTTCCCTGTTCCCTGTTCCCTGTTCCCTACTCCCTATTCCCTATTCCCTATAAACATACATTTCATTAATAGGAAAGTAACCATGATAGTAATCAACGATAGCGACAATTCCAATTCACACCCAAACCCATTGCCTACTCCGGTACCACTACCAGAACCAAATCCGAATGATCCTACTGGTTCTATTGGCAATTATGTTTGGTTAGACAGCAACAGAGATGGTCTCCAAAATGAGCCTCCTGAAAATGGTGTCAATGGCGTTACTGTTAATCTCTTCGACATCAACGGTAACCTAATCCAGACAACTACTACGAATGATGATAATAATGAGAATCCTGGTTTCTATCTATTTGAGAATATCCCGGATGACCTTTCTACTCGTTATACCCTGGAATTCGTTGCACCGGAAGGGTTTACTTTTACTACCCAAGATAATGACCCACGACAGTTTATTGATACCGATAGTCCCATAGATAGTGATGTTGATCCCAATACCGGTCGTGTTACTATCGGTCCGATCACTCGATTCTTGCCAGAAGGGATTGACCAATTGGTATGGGATGCTGGTCTGGTGCCAGTTAAACCAGGGTCAACCGGTACCCCAGGGGATGACAAACTGATTGGTACTCGTCGTAATGACCACATTAGTGGTGGAAAGGGTAACGATACTATTGTCGGTCGTGGTGGTAATGATACCCTCTCCGGGGATGGAGGCAAGGATGTAATTAAAGGGGGTGCTGGTAAGGATGTGCTTGATGGTGGCACTGGTCGTGACACGATTAATGGTGGTCGTGGTAATGACACGATTAATGGTGGTGGTGGTAAGGATCGTTTAGTGGGTGGTCGTGGTAATGACCACATCACTGGTGGTGGTGGTGATGACAGGATTAATGGTGGTCGTGGTAGTGATACGTTAGTTGGTGGTGCTGGTCATGATCAGTTTTTGTTCACTAAGGGCAGTAGCTTCCGCCATGGTGACGTGGATGTGATCGAGGACTTTGAAATTGGTGCAGATCTGATTAAATTGAAGGGCTTTGGTGCCATTGATCCTCAACAGTGGTTTCATAGAGCAGTAAAATCTGGTATCCTATCTGACAGTGACAAGGGTGTTGTTCTTTCTCCTAAGACTGGTGGAACCCTTGTGATTGAGGATGTGCATCTAGATCAATTGAGTGGTGACGATTTCCAATTGGTATAGAATAGATTTCTTGCAGAAGTAGGGAATAGGGAACAGAGAACAGGGAACAGGGGATAATAGTAGAACAGGCATCTTGCCTGTGGTGCTATGGGCATCTTGCCCGTGGTGGAATGGGCATCTTGGTAGAACAGGCATCTTGGCTGTGGTGCCATGGGCATCTTGGCTGTGGTGCCATGGGCATCTTGCCCGTTTCATTTCCGGGCAGGCAGGATGCCCACCCCACTCATATTCATTCGAAGATTCAGCAATGCCGTTTGGATTAGCGCTACCACCATCCACAAACAGGTAGTTAGGTGTGCATCAAGACAAGGTCGTTTAAATGCGCGACAGCTTACCAAAAATTTAGGGACTATTTGGGTTGGGAAGTGATTAACCGGAAATGATCTAATATCATGTCCGGTGCTTTCGGTAGTCTTCATAGTTTTCTGAAAAATTTGTCTGGAAATAATTTCACGCTTTTTTAAGTTGAAAGTAATTCACAAACTATTCACACACTAGTGTTATCGCTTTCTAAATCCAGTAGCTATTCAATTTTTGATAACTATCCGGATTTAGAGTTTTGAAGGTGTATTAATAATCGAGAGATTGGTTTTATATCAAAATAATAACGTTTTTTTTAGTTAGTTATTTACCTCAACATTTTGTTGGTTTTATTGATGATTACCACTCAAATATAAATGCTATTGGGAATCATACCAAGAATCAGCAATGCCCAGGTATATAGGGTTTGACGGTTTTTTTTTGTAACTAAATAATATCTAATTTAAATGCACAACAACTTACTCATGATGACTATAGCCTTTGTAATGGAAAGCTTTTGGCCATAACTACTTGATGCTACAAGCTCAAGTGCGGAAAGTGGGGTATTAATTTTCCTGATTATCTAGTTAGCACTTGTAGTATTAATCAGCGTTTACTCAAGTGAAATTCTTTTTCACTCTAGATAGAATAGTTCTCGCTCACCAGAACTACTTAACAGAACATGAGCATGGAAGTAAAGACTGAGAGTGTTGAGACCGGACAAGAGGAGATTAACCTATTTAAACTGGGGTCGATTCTGCTTCGGTTTTGGAAAACGGCATTAGCAGTGGGAACGACAGTTTTTGCAGGGGGGGCAGCAGCGACTTTTCTCAAGACCCCTGAATATGAGTCAGAGATGCTGATCCTAATGTATCGGGAAGCTTCCGTGCCTGATGTTGGTGGGTTACAAGAAACAGAAAAACCTAAAAATAAGGAAAATTTATCTACCGAAATTGAGATTCTTAAAAGTCGCTCTTTGGTTGCTAAGGCAATTAGCCCCCCAGAAAGCTCTTTTGACAAACTGTCTGTTAAAGAAGTAATCGAAAACATGTCGATTCGTCAGGTAGGGGATGCTGATGTACTGATCGTTTCATACCAAGACACAAATCCCCAAAGGGCTCAAAAAGTACTAGAAGCTCTCAGTTATACCTATGTCGATTACAGTATAGAGCGGCAGCGCTCCCAGGCAACCAATGCAATTCAGTTTATTGATGAGCAACTACCGAAAGCACAACAAGCCCTAAATGCAACCACATCAATTCTGCGTAGCTTTCGAGAACGCTATGGTATTGTGGAACCAGAAGCTTATGCTCTTCAGGTATCTGAACTCAAGCAATCTCTTGTGCAACAGGAGCAGGAAGTAGAAATTGCTCTGAGTCAGACTCAGCGACAGTTACAGGAATTACGCCAACAGCTACAAGAAGCAGGTCAACAACCCCAAGCAGCTTTAGCAAATTCGGTTCTCAGCCAAGATCCTTACTATAAAAACTTAGCTAATCAACTGACAGAACTAGAATCCGAGCTGGCTCTAGAGCTAACTCGTTTCCAGGATAATCATCCTGCGGTGGAAAGCTTACAACTGAAGCGTAACCAAATACAGAATCTATTGCAGAAGCGTACCCAAAGCATCCTGGGGTCAGCAAGCTCACAAATTGATATTAACCAGGTAGTGGGATACGGGGAAACTCGCCAAACACTAACTAATCAATTACTTGCTCTAGAGACAGGATTTGCCGCTCAGGAAAACCAGCTAGAGGCTATTCGTAAAGCTCAAACTGAAGTGGCAGCTCAGTTTCAGCAAATTCCCCAACTCCAGCAAGTGTATACCGAGCTACAGCGTCAGTTAGAAGTTAGATCCCAAGCAGTCAATAACTTACTAGAAAAACGGCAAGAGTTACAGATTGCTGAAGCTCAAGAAATTGCCCCTTGGGAGATTCTTGAGTCTCCTTACCTACCAGAAGATCCTATTTCTCCCAATATCAAACTGAATTTGATTTTGGCTTTACTTATGGGAGGATTGTCTGGGGTAGGAGCGGCATTCCTGCTGGAGCGTTTAGACCAGAAGGTAAAACAGGTCGAAGATTTAAAGCAACTAACGGGGCTATCTTTATTAGGAACTATTCCCCGTATCCGGGGACATATAGTCGGTGCTCGAATCGAAGAACAAAGAAGATTATCGAGTGATCAGCAGTCAGCATTTACAGAATCCTTGCGCTCTCTAGCCATGAATTTACGCTATCTTGGTGCAGCTACAAACAGGATCAAGGTTTTGGCTTTCACTTCTGCAATGCCCTCTGAAGGTAAGACAACGATTACCTATCATTTAGGAGCTGTTTTAGCTGAATTGGGACAGCGAGTTTTAGTAGTCGATGGGGATTTGCGTCAACCAACGTTACATCTATTGGCAGGATTGCCAAACCATGGGGGACTAAGTACAGCTCTTACCAGTGACCGTCCTTGGTATTCCCTCGTTCAGACAGGAAAGACTGAAAGTCTTGATCTAATCAGTTCTGGTCCTACTCCTCCTAATCCAGTGGCGCTGTTGAATTCCCAGAAAATGAAGCAGCTATTTGATGAGTGGCGACAGACTTATGATTATGTGCTAATCGATACTCCTGCTGTGGTAGGGGTTGCTGATACCCAAAGTGTAGGCAGTTATGTGGATGGAATTATCTTTGTTGCTGGCATGGAATGCAGTACCCATGATGATATTACCCGTTCCTTGGAGATTTTACGGAGCAATCAGTGTACTTTAGCTGGGGTGGTGGCAAATTTTGTTAATAACAAGCATGGTAACAGTTACTCCTACCGGCAATCTGCTGGTAATCCTCCCCAGTCTGAGCATGAGAAGAGTAATCTGGGATTGGTTAGGCAGTCTTGGTAATCGTTACTTCACACAGCTATCAAAAATTTATAGGGATCCGTGTAGGAATTGTGATAATTTTTGTTCCCTGTTCCCTACTCCCTGTTCCCTGTTCCCTTTGCTATAGATTAAATATTTACAGTGAAAAAACAGCCATTACATAATGCATTTAAGTTCTGGAAAAATATTTCCAGTGGCTCTAATAATCGCCAAATTTTTGGTGCTGCTGCTAAAGTAACTGCCATGACTGTACTGGTAAAAATAGTATCTGTGGGCAAAGAATTTGTGGTTGCTTGGAGTTTTGGCACCAGCAATGAAGTGGATGCATTAGTGATTGCCTTACTATTTCCTCAGTTTATTGGTAATGTAGTTGCTGGTTCTTTTAAACCTGCTTTTATTCCTACTTATATACGGGAAAGAGAGCAACAAGGACAACAACAGGCTCAGAAACTTCTTTCTGGAGCAATGTCTTATGTAATTGGATTGTTAATCTTGGTTACCATCCTCATGGTAGCTTTTGCTCCCTTCTATTTACCTAAAATTGCACCAGGTTTCGACTCAGGCAAAATCGAGTTTACTTTTCAGCTACTCTTAGCAGTTTCTCCTCTAATTTTAATTAAGGGAATTGTTACGATTTGCCAGGCTGTTTTAAATTCTGGAGAACGTTTTGCCTTGGCTGCTATTTTGCCCATTGCCATCCCTGCCTTAAGCATTATCTTACTTGTAAAATTTTCATCTTGGGGAGTCTTTGCCTTAGTTATAGCACTACTAGGAGGAACTTTAATACAAATTATTTTCCTAGGTATATCACTGAGGCGAAAAGGCATTAGCTTAATACCAAAACTATATAAGCTTGACTCTAAGCTTAAAGAAGTCTTTCGGCTCTATGGAGCCTCTGCTGCTGCTGCATTCCTCATAGGAAGTACTAAATTAGTAGACCAATCAATGGCAGCCATGTTAGCACCGGGAAGCGTCGCAGCCCTGAGCTATGGCTATAAATTGACAGCTTTGCCCCTTAGTCTTGTCGCCATAGGATTAGGGACAGCCGTTACTCCTTACTTTTCTAAGATGATCGCCAGGGAAGATTGGCAAGGGGTAAAACATACGCTAAAAAAATATCTGAAGCTAATATTCATCACAACTATTCCCTTAACCATTATTCTCTTAATTTGTTCCATTCCTATAGTTAGGATTCTCTTGCAAAGGGGATCATTTACAGCAGATGACACATATTTAGTGGCTCATATTCAAGCTTTGTATGCCTTACAACTTCCTTTTTATATTGGCAACATTTTAGTGGTCAGACTAATTACTTCAATGAGGATGAATTATGTATTTACTTGGACTTGTGCATTTAATTTACTGGTAAATATTGTCTGCAACTTTTTATTTATACAATGGATTGGAATTGCTGGAATTGCTTTATCTACTAGCCTAATTTATTTGATTTGTTTTTTGATGCACATTACATTTATAAATAAAAAACTTAACAAAAATTACCAACAAAAAATATGAAAATAACGTTAGTGATTTCATCTCTTTCTTGTGGTGGTGCAGAACGTGTTTCGGTTTTGCTTGCTGAAGGATTTGTAGAAAAAGGTCATCAGGTAACACTTATCACGATAGCTGGTAAAGAACGTGATTTTTATAAACTTTCACCTAAGGTCTCTCGATTAGCTCTGAATATTGCGGGTGCTTCACACAATGCTATTCAAGCTTTACGAAATAACTTACACAGATGTTTAGTTTTAAGAAAAGCTATTAAATCTACTAATCCTGATGTAGTTATTTCCCATTTAGTAAATACAAATATATTAACTATATTATCTTTATTAAAAACTAATCTGCCGACAATTATTACTGAACATTCTTACGGCAGAGAAAAATCTGATAAACGCAAAAAGTACAGTCTTAGAAAATTAGTTTATAAATACGCTAATAAATTAGTGAGTGTAAGTAAAGAATTAGATCAGTCATTCCAATGGCTAAATCCAAATAAAAGAGTAGTGATATATAACCCAATAGTGAAAATACCAGAGAATGATCTGATTGAAGACCATGTCTTACATAATCTAGGTATAGATTCCCACAAAAATTGGATCACAAGTATGGGGAGGCTAACAAAACAAAAAGGTTTCGATATTCTAATCAGCGCATTTTCAAAAATTGCCCATAAATATCCCGATTGGCAAATACTAATCATAGGGGAAGGACATTTAAAATCTGAGTTATTAGCTCTAATTAATAAACTAAATTTATCTGCTCAGGTTGTTTTAGTAGGTCGTTTAAGTAATCCTTTTCCTGTCTTAAAAAAGTCTGAATTATTTGTTATGGCTTCTCGCTGGGAGGGGTTTCCTATGGTACATTGCGAAGCCTTAGCTTGTGGATTACCAGTCATTGCTACGGATTGTCCTACAGGACCAAAAGAAATTATTCGTCACAACGTAGATGGTGTCTTAGTTCCCAATGAAGACTCAGAAGCTTTAGCTACTGCCATGGAAAATTTGATGTCTAACTCAGAAGAACGTCAACGTTTAGCTAGCCGTGCGACAGAAGTCAATAAACGCTTTGCTTTAGAAAAAATTTTGCAAGATTGGGAAAAACTTTTTGAAAATGTGAGTAAATAATGAATTTTAGAGGATGGCTTTATTCACACTATTCTTCTCTACAAGGTAGAGGATACTCTGCTATTTTTGACAAGCTTAGTCAAGAAATTACTTCAGGAATACACCCTGAAACAACTCAAACAAACTTGATAAAAATTCTTAACCATTGCCAAAAAAATGTCCCCTATTATACTCAAATAATGGCTCAAATTGGCAATTATAAACTTCTTGAACAAAATCCAGAAGTATATCTTCAAAACTTGCCAGTTTTAACCAAAGATTTAATTCGCCAAAACTTTGAACAAATAAAATCTACGGATTTAAAACAACGACAGTGGTATTTTAATCAATCAAGTGGCTCAACCGGAGAACCAATAAGGCTTATTCAAGACCGGGCATATTTCAACCGTTCGATGGCGATTAAGTCGCTTTATTCTTATTTGGTTTCAGGTATAAAATTTGGTGATCCACAAGCAATTTTATGGGGCTCACGAACAGATTTATTATCAAACAAAGGTATTAAAGCTAAGTTATCAAGCTTTCTTAGAAATACGACCTATATGAATGCTTTCTTGATGACTCCTGAAAAAATGGCGGGGTTTATTCACAAGCTAAATAACAAACCTCCTAAGATAATTATTGCCTACGTTCAGGCAATATATGAATTGGCACAATTTGCTGAACAGGAGCAAATAACCATTGTTCCTCAAAAAGCTATTATAACCACTTCCGGCACACTTTATCCTTGGATGCGCGAAAAGATTGAGTCTGTATTTCAATGCCAAGTTTTCAATCGTTATGGCTCTAGAGAAGTGGGTGATATTGCTTGTGAACTACCTGGTAAAGAAGGTCTATGGGCTGCACCTTGGGGCAGTTATATTGAAATTGTAGATGATAATAATAATCTCTTGCCAACCGGTGTTGAAGGAAACATCTTGGTTACTAATTTAACTAACTATGCTATGCCATTAATACGGTACAAAATTGGTGACAGTGGCACTTTGTTAGTTAACGAACCCTCACGGCAGATATTCAAGGAAGTTTCAGGTAGAATTACGGATATGTTTAAGCGTAAAGACGGCAGTCTAGTATATGGATCATATTTTACTTATCTTCTTTATTTTAAAGACTGGATTTATAACTTCCAAGTTGTTCAAAAGGATTATTCAAAACTAGTGATAAGAATCATGAAAGGAAATCAAGATTATCAGCCAGAGCAAAAAGAATTAGATGAAATAGTTAATCATTGCCAAATAGCGATAGGAGAAGAATGCCAAATTAGTTTTGAATTTGTTGATCAAATTTACCCAAGTGCTTCTGGTAAGTACCGATACACAATTTCAGAAATTTAAACAGGATTTGGAGCTTTTTATATATGCAAATATTTTAAATATTGACAGCACTTAGTAATCTTTCGCTTCAGTGTGAATTACCGCTTCACTTCTCCCAATCAATACTTTTAACAGATTACTATAATCTAATCAAAGAATTTGGAGGAGAGTAACATTCTAGACATGATCACCACGATGGAGGATGGAAAGCTATAGGTTTAATAACCTCTGGGGGAGATGTTTATACTGATAAACTTATTACTGGGAAGCCTTTTTTATAAACACCCGCTATGGGAATGTGCCCATATATTAAAGAGATTTTGACCAAACTTCCTGGCTCTAAGCGTCGATTCAGATTAATGTTTCTAGAACCAGGATCTGTAATCAAGTGGCATAGAGATAAAACTGACACTCTTGATGGAGCAATATCTTCTCGTTTTTATATTACAATTATCACTAAATTTAAGATAGTTTTTACAATTTTATAAATATATTATTGATGCAAACTTATGAAGTTTATGCAAAAAAAAAATGCTTTACTGTACTATAATATTTTATTGTCAGTAGCGTCATTTGCGATATTTTTTACAGGTATAGATAACTATTTGCACAATGCTGATATTGTCAATATTATTCCTCTTTGGTTTATTGCTGTATTTTGTTTAGCAACCTTGTTTTTGTTAATCTTAAAAATAAAAATCAATTATAAGTCTACTTATTTAATCATCTGGTGTGGAGTTTTTTTAGTTATTTCAATTGGATCTTTCTTTTTTTCATCTCAATCTAGCATTGCTTTTCAAGCCCTTGAAACTAGAGTTCTCTCTATGATTTTTGTGCTAATTATGCTAGTAATTTTATCCCAAACTAGTTTAGTACAAGCTTGTGCTATTTGGACTATATTATTTGCTGTTTTACTAGGAATTGCTAATAATATTTATGAAATATTTTACCCAGAAGCATTTTACTGGGATGATGTGGGACGCTCCGCAGGTTTTTACCTAGATCCTAATGATAGTGCAGGGACATTAACCCTAGGAATGCTTTTTACTGTCGATCTTTTCAAGCCTAAATATCGTATACTATTTGTTATTTTAGTTGGTTTGGGGGTTTTTTCTACATTTTCCAGAGGAGGAATACTTGGTTGGCTTATTAGTGTTATTACTCTGATTATATTTAACGTAATTCCACAATATAAATTGGTAAAAGCATTTCTATTTATAGGAGTATTACTTGTTGTAATCGGAAATCAAATAACGTTTTTTTTAGATAATAATTATCAAGTTAATAATTTAGAATTTTTACATGGAAAAGCTCAAAAAAGAATTGAAATTTTTACTACTGGATCTACTGAAGATAACGCTGCTCAAGAAAGGTTCCAGCTAGCTAAGTATGCCTGGGACTATTTTTCAGAAAAACCATTGTTAGGAAATGGAATTGGAGCTACGGAAGAATGGGAATTGGAATTAAATAGCCATAATATGTATTTATCTTTACTAGCAGAGCATGGCATTATTGGTATTTTTATTATTCCTTCTCTAATCTATACCCTTAATAAAAATACCCGTACTAACAAAAAATATTTAATCTGGAGTTTTGCCGTATTTATTTTGGTGTGGTGCCTTTTTAATCATCGAATTTTATATTATCGTCCTGTTCTTATGTCCTGTGCTTTATTAGCAGTTATTAACAAAAAAGGCAAAGTAAAATGAGAAGCGTTATGTCAACTCAAACAATAGCCATTTTCCTAGCTTCCCTCCGGGGTGGTGGTGCAGAACGCAATATGCTCAGACTCGCCAATGGTCTTGCGGAACAAGGTTTAAAGGTAGATTTAGTTCTGGCGCAAAAAGATGGTGCTTATTTTTCGGAGATATCTCCCCAAGTTAATCTAGTTCACCTTGAAGCCAAACGGGTGCTGTTGAGCCTACCTAAGCTAGTGCGATACCTGAAACAGGAAAAACCTGCTTACCTCATCTGCGCTATGGATTATGTTAACTTAGTTGGCTTGTGGGGTAAATTTATTGCTGGAGTACCCACCCGCATCATTGTTACTGTGCGTAACACTCTCTCTTCTGAGGGCAATCAATCCCCATGGAAAAACCCCTTAATTCACGGCTTAATCCATCACTGTTACCCTTGGGCAGACTCCATTGTAGCGGTATCGGGAGGTGTGGCAGATAACCTAACAACTACAGTTAATTTACCCCGCAAGCACATCAAAGTTATTTATAATCCAGTAGTTACCCCTAATTTACTGCTCAAAGCTCAAGCTACCATAGACCATCCCTGGTTTTCTCCCAGAGAGCCTCCCGTAATTTTAGGAGTAGGTAGACTCACCAAGCAAAAAGACTTCCCTACCTTAATTAAAGCCTTTGCCATCGCTCAACAAAACTGTTCCGCTCGATTAATGATTTTAGGGGAAGGGGAAGAACGCCCTAAATTAGAAGCCTTAGTCAAGGAATTGGGCTTAGAAGATCAGGTAAGTTTACCAGGATTTGTTAATAATCCTTTTGCTTACATGGCTCAAGCAGCCTTATTTGTTCTGTCTTCTAATCGAGAAGGTTTACCCACGGTGTTAATTGAAGCTATGGCTGTGGGAACCCCTGTAGTAGCAACTAACTGCAAAAGTGGCCCAGAGGAAATCTTAGCAGGGGGTAAATACGGCAATTTAGTTCCAGTGGGGGATGTGGAGGGTTTAGCCCAAGCAATGGTAGCTACTTTGAATAATCCCATTGCCCCGGAAGTGTTGCAATCTAGAGCTAAAGAAGAATTCTCCCAAGAAAAGAGTACTACTGAATACTTAAAACTATTGAATTTAAGCACAGATAATGAGTAATGCCACAGATAAATTGAGTATAGTCCTTCTTTCCACTGGTTTAGGAGTAGGGGGAGCAGAACAACAAGTTATGTATCTTGCCCATGCTTTAGTAGCTAAAGGTCACCAAGTAAGGATTCTTTCTCTAATTCCCATAGGTCAAATGGGTTTAGAAGCCCAAGCCCAAGGATTATCTGTCCATAGTTTAAACATGAAACGGGGTGTACCAGAACCCAGGGCATTACTAGAGTTAATTAATCTCTTACGCCAATGGCAACCGCAAATTGTACACAGTCATATGTTCCACGCTAATCTGATGGCTAGGATCGCCAGGATTTTTACTCCCATACAGGTTTTGGTGGCTACAGCTCATAATCTTAAAGAGGGGGGACGTTGGCGAGAAGTTGCCTACCGTTGCACAGATCCTTGGTGTGATTTAACCACTCAGGTGAGTCAAGCCGGTTTGGAACGCTACATCAAAGTGGGGGTAGTACCCAAACATAAAATTAAATTTATACCCAATGTTGTGGACAGTGAAAAATTTCAACATCACCCTGAAGTACGCAGCAAAATTCGCCAGGAATTAAATCTAGGAGATGAATTTGTTTGGTTAGCAGCAGGGCGTAACCATGAGCAAAAAGATTATCCCAATATGCTCAAAGCCTTTGCTCAAATTGCTCAAAGATATAAAAATGCAATTCTACTGATTGCTGGAGATGGTTTTTTAGGTTCTAAGGAAGAAACTTTGGCGGAAAAGTTGGGCATTGAATCCCAAGTAAGATTTTTAGGGGTACGCCGGGATATACCAGCTTTGATGAGTGCTGCCGATGCTTATTTGATGTCCTCAGCTTGGGAAGGAATGCCAGTAGTACTTTTAGAAGCATCTGCTTCTGGTTTACCTATGGTAGCTACTGATGTTGGGGGTAATCGGGAAGTGATATTAGATGGTAAAACGGGAATTATCGTACCACCTCAAAATTCTGAAGCTTTAGCTAAAGCCATGCAAAATCTGATGGAATTACCTTTATTTGAACGTCAGAAAATGGGTCATCTAAGTCGGTATTATATCGCAGAAAATCATAGTTTTAATCAGGGATTAATAAAGTGGTTAGAATTATATTACCAGTTATTAAATCATAAACAAAAAAATCTATAAAATTTATAAATACTGAAATGCTTAGTTTTGTGATGACATTTATTAAACAGATAAAAACTTACTTGTTTATGTTTAATAAAACCAATAAAACACTGATTAATGATATTACTGTCGAATTAAATAAGTTATTCAGTTTAGAGAGTGTTAATTTGACGAGACTAATAAACATTGAAATTCGTCATAATTCTTTTATATTGCTTTTTGAAATCAGCAAAAAACAAAATGTTTATGTTAAAATTATAAATGATAAGACATCAAGTCTTAGTAAAGCAATCAAAAATCACGATTCAATATCTAAGGGATTACATGAGTATAATTCCCTTTTATGGATTAATAAAAATTTAAATTTTTTGACAAATATAAATACCATTGAACCCATCACTTATTTGTCAAAATTCAATGCTATTGTCACCAAAGAAATAATCAGTTTTCAGCTTTATAAAAATCTCCATTATCAAAACATTGAAACAACGTTATTTTCCATCGGATCATGGTTATATGAATTCCATCAAAAACAAGGATATGAATATACATTTGTAAGCCAAGCAGACTCTTTGTTAGAGCAGATAGATATTGAATACAAAGAAATCCTGCAAGGCTCATATACTCCCCAAAACATATCATTTGGAATTGGGCTTAACAATTTTGACATTCGTGATGTTTTAATCAATAAAAATGATGTTTATTTGCTAGATTTAAATACAACTCATGAGATAGTACCTCATTTACAAGATGTAGGCAGATTTTTGGCTTCGCTGGAATTAGCTTATTGGGGAACAGCTAAATTTGGAATTAAGACTGTACCAAAGAGCTTAGCTAATGCATTTTTAGATGGTTACTGTTATCAGCAAAAATCCAAGGATTTGAGAAAAACTGCTAATTGGTTTGCTGCTCGCTATATCTTCAAACATATTACTCGCAATAATAAACGAATTAACGATACTAACAAAATTTATTTGAAAGGCTACTATCAACTCTTTGCTAAACCTGATTTAGAAAAAATTGTTCAAAACAAATTACTGCCTTGAGCAAGTTTATCAAAAGTAAAACAGTAGATAATAATGTGAAACCTAGTGACTACCTATCTCAAAAATAAATCTAAAATTCTCCATCTCATCACCCGTTTAGCTGTCGGAGGGGCGCAAGACAACACCCTCCTGACAGTGGAAAAACATGATCGTAATCAATTTGAGGTTCACTTAGCCTCAAATCCAGAAGGACAATGGTTGAATCGTGCTCAACAAAGTGCGGATACCTTCCACCCCATACCCCACCTAGTTAACCCGATTAACCCTATCTATGACCTTAAAGCTCTAACAGAAATAGTTCAATTACTGCGTAGAGAAAAATTTGATGTTGTGCACACCCACAGCTCAAAAGCAGGAATTCTTGGTCGTGTAGCTGCTCGCATTACTAAAGTTCCTGTGGTTGTCCACACTATCCATGGCTTTGCTTTCCATGACTTTATGCCTAGTTGGAAACGCCAACTCTATATTAATCTAGAGCGTAGTATGCGCCCCTGTACAGATTTTTTTCTTACCGTTAGTGAACTTAACCGTAAACAAGCTATCCAACTGGGGATCCTGAGTCAAGAAAAATCCCAAACGGTCTACAGTGGAATTGACTTTAGTAAATTAGACCGTCCTTGTCATCTCCCACAACTTCGACAGCAACTAGAAATTCCCGATGGTTGGCAAGTTATTGTGATGGTGGGGCGTTTAGATGAACAAAAAGCACCCTATTACTTAATTGAAGCTTTTGCTCAAGTTCTCAAACACTCCCCCGAAAATCTGTTACTACTAGTTGGTGAAGGAGAATTGCAACCCCGTTTACAAACTCAAACTCAACAACTTGGTATTGAAAATCAGGTTAAATTCTTGGGTTCCAGGGAAGATGTACCGGAAATTCTGAAAATAGCTGATATTTTTGCCCTTTCCTCCCTCTGGGAAGGTTTAGGTAGAGCCATGACTGAAGCTATGCTATTAGGTAAACCTGTTGTTGTTCCTAATATCTATGGTATTCCTGAAACTGTCCATCATGGCGAAACGGGTTTACTATTTCCGGCTAAAGATGTTGCCAAATTAGCTCATCATCTAGTTTACCTACTCCAAAATCCCCAGGAACGGGAACGTCTTGGTCACAATGCCCAACAGCTAACTAGAAAGCTTTTTGATGTGGCTCAAATGGTGCAACAGATTGAGCCGATTTACCAGAAATTATTAAATCAGAAACCCTCATGATTTAATATCTGGGTTCAAACTTGCCCCACTCTTTCCAGTCACTATCCAGAGGAGAGAACGAATACAGTCTCGAATAACTCGTATTTTTGACTCTTTTGGATAGCCTTTTGAGGGTACAGTAACCGGAGTAATTGCAATACCCCGACTACCCAAAACAAAAGTTGCTATTGCGCGGGATCTTACCATATGATAATCCGAGGTTACTAGGTAGATATGTTGAATATCCTGCCGATAAAAATAGTTAACTGTGCAAGTAAAATTGGTCACCGTATCCGTGGGACAAAAATCATAGTGAATTCGCTGGTCTGAGATTCCTACTTTTCGGAAAATCTGCCTGTTATGCTCAAAATTACTGGGGTAGTCAGAAACCCAAATATCTAATTCAGGATGGGACTGGGAAAACTGGGCAGTGAATTTGAAGCGATCTTTATTACCACCAAGAACCAAAATAGCCTGGGGTTCTGGTGCTTGATGGCGTGCAATGGCTAAACGTAAGGGAATGATACTAAGAAAAAACAGTCCCATAGGAAGCAAAACAAGCCACAACTTATTGAGTCTAATTTTTGCAATTGGAAAGCTCATAAAATCCTTGAACAGCCTATTGTTTATACTCATAATACTCCTTAATAACTACCCATCCAATTCGGACTCTAATAGCTCTTAGTGTAGTTAGTAGTACCGAGAGTTGAAAGCCATCACTGAATCACTTCCAACTTAGCACATAGCGATTATGAAACATATTCTTGTAACTGGCGCAACTGGCTTCATTGCTAGTCATCTTTTGCCTATTCTCCATCAGCGAGGTTGGCAAATCACTGCAGCAGTGCGTAACCAATTTCTCCATCCCCCAGACATCTCCCTCAAAACCATTGCTGTAGGTGAAATCAATCGTCATACTGATTGGAGTAAGGCTCTTGAAGGCATCGACACCGTAATTCACCTAGCCGCAAGGGCTCACATCTTACAGGACGACGCACCGAATCCGGAAGCAGAATTTCTGGAAGTGAATACCTTAGGTACTACTCAGCTAGTTAAACATGCCATTAAAGCTGGTGTCCAGCATTTTATCTTCATTAGCTCTATTGGTGCTATGGCCACCTTAAGTGATCAGATTCTCACCGAAAACTCTCCTTGCCAACCTGATACTCCCTATGGATGCAGCAAATTGAAAGCAGAACAGGCTTTAATTGAGTTAGCTAGCTCAAGCAACAAGATGACTTGGACTATTTTGCGTCCTACCCTAGTTTATGGTCAGGGAAATCCAGGCAACATGGAACGTTTAATTAAATTAGTACAGAAAAAATTACCCCTACCCTTTGGCTCTTTAAATAATCGCCGTAGTTTGGTTTTTGTAGGTAACTTAGTAGATGCGATCGCCACTATTATCACCCATCCCCAAGCTAAAAACCAAACTTTTCTGATCAGCGACGGCGAAGACCTCTCAACAACGCAACTGATCAGACAAATTGCTCAATGTCTAGAACTCCCGTGTCATATCTTGCCAATTCCCCTGAGCTTATTGAGGCTAGCCGGTAATTTGGGAGATACTGTAGAACTAATCACCAGGCGAACTTTCATCCTCAATAGTTCAATGATTTCTCGATTGGATGGTTCCCTATGGGTTGATAGTAGCAAACTTTGTCAGACTCTCAACTGGCAACCACCCTATACCCTGGAGCAAGGATTAATATCAAGTCTGGTTGAATACCCATAATTAAGGAGAGGGTGGGGAGGGTGGGCAGGGTGGGAGGTGTGGGGAGATGGGGAGATGGGAAGATAGCTAGATAGGGGATATTTTTGCGCATTTGCCCCCGTTGGTCCCCATCTGTCAAAAGCGATGCAGCGCGGTCTTGGGGAGGCAGCGCGGTCTTGGGGGTCTCCCCCACTCGCGCTTTGCCGTGGTTTCCCCCACTCGCGCTTTGCATCAAGACAGCGAAGCATCCGATAATTCCCCCCAAAATTGGGGGGTTAGGGGGGCGGGGGACTTTGACATCATTCCCCCCAAAATTGGGGGGCTAGGGGGGCGGGGGACTTTGACATCATTCCCCCCAAAATTGGGGGGTTAGGGGGGCGGGGGACTTTGACATCATTCCCCCCAAAATTGGGGGGCTAGGGGGGCGAAATCAACTTAACCGCGTAAGTCCTGTTGGTGATAAAAAACCATCTCCGATTAAACCTTACTCCTTTCCTTCCGCCTTCTGTCTTCTGGCTTCTGCCTTCGATTCGCGCCTCGTGTAAGTATTCAAGCGCACATCATATTAATGGGGACATTACAACCAGAAGGCTGGTACTCTGGCACCAGATTACACAGTTGAGTAACAATACCTGCACGATCATTGAGTCGAGCTTTATCAAGGAGAACTATCAACTGCGGTTGCAAAATCTCCCAACTCCAAAAATATTCTTGAGCAGAGAAAATTTTATGATGTCGCGTGGGTTTGACATTATCCCCAGATATCAGCAACTCCTCATAGAGTTTTTCCCCTGGTCGCAATCCCGTTATTTTGATTTCAATGTCCTGTTGGGGAATAAGCCCACTCAAACGAATCATTTGCAAAGCGAGATCGTAAATGCGAATTGGTTCTCCCATATCCAGCAAGAATACCTCTCCTCCACTTGCCATTGCCCCTGCTTGCATCACTAAGCGAGCCGCTTCAGGAATGGTCATGAAATAGCGAGTAATTTCCCGATCGGTAACGGTAATGGGTTGACCTTGGGCAATTTGTCGGGAGAAGCGAGGCACAACCGAACCACTACTATTAAGGACGTTGCCAAATCTGACAATGGCAAAGCGGGTAGAATGTCCTGGTTGAGCTGCTAATGCCTGTACTACCAACTCTGCTACCCGTTTACTAGCGCCCATAATATTGGTAGGACGTACCGCTTTGTCAGTGGAAATCAAGACAAAGTTTTTCACAGCGCACTCAATGGCACAGCGGACCGTAGTCCAGGTTCCTAAAACGTTGTTCTCAATGCCTCGCGCTGCATTTACTTCTACCAGAGGAACGTGCTTGTAGGCTGCTGCATGGTAAACTGTCTCGACTTGATGATCCCTTAAAACAGTACTGAGATGATCCTTATCGGTGACATTGCCTAGGTAAGCAAAGCGCTGCAATTGAGGATAAGTTTCTGCTAGTTCGAGGTCAATATTGTAGAGAGCAAATTCACTGAGTTCGTAAAGTACTAGACACTGGGGCTGCTGCTTAGCAATTTGGCGACACAGTTCTGAACCAATGGAGCCTCCTGCACCAGTCACCAGCACTACTTTTCCTGTCACCTGCATTTCTAGTAGTTCAATATCAGGTGCAGCTTCTTCTCGTCCGAGGAGGTCAGCAATATCAATCTTGCGAAGTTTCTCAATAGAAACTCCACCAGAGAGTATTTCATTTAAGGAGGGTACGGTTTTAACAGGAATTGAAAGACTCTGTAGGCCTTCTAGAATACAGCGTTTTGTTTCCTTTGTTACCGAAGGCATTGCCAAAATTACCGTATCAAAAGCTTTTTGTTGCCAAAGTAACCGCAACTTAGCAGGAGAGTAAACCTTGAGTCCCTGTATGACTACACGGTGTTGCAAATCCGAGTTGTCATCGATAAAGGCAATTAGTCGGTAAGTTCGCTGATTAGCTAAAGCAGCAGCAAGCTGAGAACCTGCTGCCCCTGCACCATAGATCACTAGCCGTTCTGGCGGTAAATTGCTATGGGCGTAATAGGCTAGATTATGAGTTGAGCTGCGAATTAGCAGTCGTAACCCAATCAGGAGAAATAGAGTAAGGAAGGCATCAATAATCAGAACTGAGCGAGGAAGAGGCCAAGAACCGTGTAAGTAAGCGAGGATCACTAAAACTCCGGAACTGTAGAAAACAGCTTGGAGTGCTGTGGTAATAAACTCTAGGCTTGTGTAGCGCAGAATAGGACGATAAATGCCACAGACTTGGAAGCCTATAAGTTTGACCACAATTAACAGGATAATTAGCCAAGCATACTGAACAATTCCTGAGAGGGGAAGTGTTTCGTCGAAGCGGAGCCAAAAAGCTAGATAAATAGCAAGGCAAAATAAAAATGCATCTAGAGCAACGAGGAACTGGCGCTTCTGCCGTCTGGAGATTGAGTTATAGCCACCATAAAGCTTAATCAGCAGGTAGTTAATATAGGATTTCATAAAGATAACGAATTCAGAAGGTTATTGCTTGTGCGATTTAGGGTCACTGGAACCCTAGATTAATGATTCTCTGCCCCACCAGTGGCACGACAGCGCTGACTAGAGCTAGATCCGCCCCTATCTGTAGCGACGACCTCCAAACAACGGGATTTTCGACCCAGATTGGGGGGAGATTGGGGTAAGACCGAGATAGGGATACTGTGGGAAAAAGTGCAATTGGCACTTAAGTAGAGGCAGTGCTGATTCTGGCGATGATTCCCCATAGCATTTCTATTTGAGATGTAAACATAGAAGTGATAGAACAAGGTAACTTCGGATCAGGGAACTTCGGATCAGTATGAAAGAGGGATGCATCAAGACGATCCGAGGATTTTTTGGTGTGCTGATAAATCAGTCTTGGGTTTTATGAGCTATTTGGAAATGCTATATATAGCGTTTCTCATAGCTATGAGGTACAGTTTTGATTGGCGCTGATTGCCTTTAAGACCTTATTAATTCTGCCCTCTGCCTTCTGCCTTCTGCCTTAAAAGCATAAGCTTTGTCCTCACTCGTCCTGAGAATTTATAGAGTTAACCATAGTGTGTTCACCAACTAAGTAGTATTGTTGGAATCGTTCCCCTTGAACCCTATAGATAATAGGTGGATGGCATTGATTAACATCCCTAATCTAGGATAAAAATATTTTTTTTCACTAAAAGAATTATTCGGTGGTCATCATAATACAATAAAAAAATGTTAATAACTCAATTAACAAGCATCATAATTTTGGAATTAAACCATGAAGTATCCCGATTATTAATACACCGTATCAACTCTAAATCCGGATAGTAAAAAAAAATGAATAGCTACTATATTTAGAAAGAGATAACACTAGTTTGTGAATAGTTTGTGAATTACTCTAAAATGAACAAATGGTGAAATTATTTGCAGAAAAATTTTTCAGAAAACTATGAAGACTACCGAAAGCACCGGACATGATATAATCTCATCTCCGGTTAATCACTTCCCAACCCAAATAGTCCCTCTTAAGGGGTGAAAATATGGCTACACTATAGACTTTATAAGGGATAGAGCTTTCATGTCTTTGATAAAATTGAGGTGTTTATGAGGTTTGAGATTCATCAGATCAGTAGCTAGGTCTGACCAAAGTTCCATCGATTCAACCCAGATAGATCCATATAATTATATCCAAAAATCACTGTGCCTTTTCACAGAACGTTTCTCTTCATTCGGGTGAAAAATATACTCATCCACTCTCATTTTTTGTAAATATTATAAGGAAACTTATATCAATTAAAATAAGCGATATTAATGAGCAATATAATACCAAGTTAACCCTGAATATTAACTATCGTGTTTACCCGATTTTCGCCTCCAGTTTTGTAATATCTGAACATTGTATCAATACCCCAACGAGCCGCCTAAAATGATAAAGTAAGTTGACTAATATCATGTCCGTTTGAATACTTATACTAAGCGCCGAAAGCAAGGCAGAAGGCAGAAGGCAGAAGGCAGAAGGCAGAAGGCAGAAGGCAGAAGTAAAGAAGTAAGCTTTCAAGGGTAATGATTTTTTATAACTAATTATCCGAACCTGATATAATCTGGATACTTTTCAGGATATACCAAGGTTATTTAGGACTCTTGCTTCGATAGTTACGCTTCCAATATGCCGCCAAATTAAAATTTAATAAATTATGTTTTATTTGTATAATAAATGTCTTGATAAACTCGCAACATTCCCGGTTTAATTACTAAATTTTTTAGAGCCATATAAATTTGCTCGTCATCAGATATAAGCAGGTACACAAAATTAATTACACATTTTACAAAACTCAAAGCCTTGCAGGGTAAGGGTTACAGAGATTGGGAGTAGGCAATTAATTCTGTGTAGGTGCTTAGCAATCCTAAATCATTGTCTTGATGCAAAGCGCGAGTGGGGGAAACCCCCAAGACCGTAATGGTGCGTTTTCCGTAGGCGAATTAAATTCGCCACGGGTCGCACCTCTGCATCGCTTGTAAAATCACTGGACTTCTTAAAAACTAGCTCCAACTCCTGTCCCTTCTGCCATTCCCCTCCTGGGAGGAGTTAGGGGTGGGTTCCTTCTGCCTTCTGCCTTAAAGCAGCCCATTTCTTTCACGAATCAGATAGGATTGCTATAAGCATGTCCCCTCTGACGTAATGCCAAGTCTATCCCCCAGAAATTCGCGCCACTTGGCTAGCTTCACGCTCTGAAATTACGCACCGTTCGCGTAGCGTGGCCGAAAGGCCAAGGTCTCCTAACAAGACAACTGGATAAGGACGCAGTAAGGGTAATACTGGTGCAATTACTTTTTTTTGTTGGCCGAAACTGCTATTTCATTTTTTACCAAGAAGTTCCCAATATACGGGGATGGCATGGTTTCCTCAAACCCGACTTAAAATGCCCGCGCATGTCATAGCTACAAAACTCATAAATATGGTCATCACAGAGGAAAATCAAGATATAAATTCACGAATTTTGTCGTCAATTTTTAGAGTTTAAAACTTCTTATGGTTACGAATAAAAGACTAAATATCAATGTATAAAAGCGATCCAGCGCGGTTTTACCGCGCTGGATCAATACAATGAGCTATAATCTGAGCTATATCCTGACTTTTGGCACTTAAGAGTAATTATCTTTGATTATCTTCTATTTTCTTGAGAATGAAACAGCCCTGGGAACCAACGGGGGCTTTCTCAAAACCAGACAATCTAAATTCATACTTCAATTCAGGAACGCCTAAGTAGACGACAGCATACGCGTCCGTAGGTAAGTTTCTGCGCAGGCGATCGCCACAATTAGGGAAGCTAAACTACTCCAAGCTCCTATGGTTCCTAGGAAATCAATACTAAAGGCCATCAGAAGAGTTATGCAAATATAGGTAATCGCCACTTGACTATGGGAGCAGCCTGATTGCTGGAGCCTCTGGTACAGATGACTACGGTGAGCTTTGAAGATATTTTCACCACGCAGCAGCCGCCGACAGAGGGTATAGATCCCATCGCCGATTAGAGGTAAAGTCAATACCAGTGCTGACCAAGCAGAAGTCGGATTATGATTCTGACTTAGGAGGGTTATCGCCACCACAGCACCTAACACAGTACTACCGACGTCCCCCATAAAAATCTTGGCCGGTGACCAGTTCCAATAGAGAAATCCTGCTAAAGCTGCTACCAATAGCCAGAGAAGGGGCTGATTCAACCAGAGGGCAAAAAATCCTAACTGTACAGCAGTTACTCCGCCTACTAAGCCATCTAAACCGTCCATGAAGTTATAGAAATTAATCAGGGCGGTCATGCCAATGATGGTGAGTAGAGTAGCAATAAGCTCGCCTGCTATACCTAGGTGAGCTAGCCCAGGAAAGGGAAAAGCACCACAGGAGGCGACCACGACGGTAGCAACCGAGAATTGTACTAGATAGCGAACGCTGGCAGGAACTCCTCGCGAATCGTCGATAATGCCAATAATTACCAAGGGAATGAGGGCGAACCAAAGCGTATTTTGTCCGGAATCAATCAGGTTAAGACCAAGAAATTGGCTGGCAATGATGGCAATAGCAAAGGCAATAATAAAACCTAACCCACCCCCTCTGGGTGTGGGTTGACTATGGGAACTGCGTTCGTTGGGGATGTCAATAAGTTGTTGACTTAAGCTTTGTTTAATTAGAGCGACGCTAAGAAGGCTGAGGGAAAAACTGATTACACAGAGAGTTAATAGTGGGTGCATTTAAACTTTTTGATTAATACACCACTATTTACTAGCCTCAGTTAAACATTCAGTATTAAGAGTGAGAAAAGAAAACTTACAATACGTTTCGGTGACAGGGTAAACGGCAGAAGTGTTTAAGCTGTCGCGCATTTAAACGACATATTATTAAATCAGAAAAAAAAACTGAAACTCTTGTCCCTTATGCCGGGTGCATCTCCTAAAAGCTGTTTGACCTGGTGGGTGGAACGGGCATCTTGGTGGAACGGGCATCTTGGTGGAACGGGCATCTTGGTGGAACGGGCATCTTGCCCGTTTCATTCCCAGTCGGGCTGTCCCAACACTGGCGACCGGGAAAATGAGGGCGAGCCCGTCTTATCACGCACCCTATACAACATTTACAAAAGTGAGATACACCCGTTCTCAATCGGGTACTGCTATACCCATTAACCATTACCAAAAACCTGGTACTATTTGAGAACTTATTAATGAGTAATGATTAACCGGACTTGCTCTAAACCATTCTTGAGGTTTGTGATATGCGCAACAGTAATCAGGCAAATCCTATTGTAATCGGCAGTTTAGTCGTTATTTTGATCAATCTAGTAATAGGTATTATTTGTTTAAGTATTTATCTACACTTTTCTACAGGTTATGATGGTCTGTTTTATTTTATTATATTGTCTATGATTGGTATCGCTCAGTTAGTCTATGTTATCCCAGTCTTAGTTGTGCTAAGATTGCTAGGACGATGGGAATTGATGAAAGGAGTGATTATTGGTGGTTTGATTACAGGTTTGTTGAATCTTGGCGGTTGCTTTTTAATGCAAGCTTGACCTTAAAGGTATAGGTAGCAAGAGTTATTGAAAAATAGCTCTTAATTTGGCTTTGCTTAATAATGGAATGATTTTAATAGTTTTGTGGAATGGGCATCTTGCCCGTTCGGGGATGTTTTCGGGCGGGCAGGATGCCCACTCTACTCCTATTGATTCTAAGATTCAGCAATGGCCTTAATCTAACTAACTAATTAAACTGTTGCGTCAAGGCTATCTTGAGACTCCTCTAATTTATCGTCGAGGTTCTCACTACCAGTAAACACTTTAGTAGTCACTAGAACATTAGGCTCAACTTGGAGCCACACCGAATCACTCATAGACTCAGCTTGTAATGGTCGATAAACCAGTCGGCAGGCTCCTGCTATTTCTACCTCATGACAGTAATGAGTCCGCTCACCCCGTTTAACAGTAAACACTGGCAAAGATGTCTGGTTCTTGTGATTGCTCTTTAACGCTTCCTCATTAACGTGGATATAGGTAGCTCCGACATGCTTCTCCTGATTCCATGTACCTTTTGGTCCCCTACGACCTTCGGTGACCACTGGCACACCATCATATAATGGAATCTGCCAAAACCGACCAACTTTTTTGGCTCCTTTGATGCGATCTTTACTTAATAGCATCCGCAGTCGTTGAGATGATATACCCAGCAGAGATGCAGCTTGTGTTGTACCGACAATCATAATTAAAATACTATTGCGGAATAGTATTGTAATCCCATCTAACTCGGAAAGTCAAGCTCAAGTGGGGAGTAGGGAATCGGGAGTAGGGAATCGGGAATCGGGAATCGGGAGTAGGGAATCGGGAGTAGGTAATCAAAAATTATCAGAATTGATTTAGGTAAGCTATATCATGTCTTTGTGAAGTTCTTGTTTAACCAGTTGAGCTAAGGTTTGGGCAGCTCCTGGTTTTCCGCGAACGCTCTTGAGATGCGATCGCATTTCCGACAACTTCTCTGGATGCTCCAGATAGTCTAGAGCAAGTTGGGCAACCTCAACCGGCTCAAGCTTTCCTACCAATTCTGGCACAATTTCCCTTTTTGCCCAAATATTGGGCCATGCAAACATACGCTTTTGCCCTAGCACCAACCAGTTAATCACTTTCGCTACGCTAGAGCCTACTCCTGGTAACTTGACCAATAGACCGGGTAAGCCATCCCAAGCCCGCATGGCATCTAACTGTTGCGTCGGCAACAGCACAATCATTGGCACGGCCAGAGACCCCAACTCAGCGGTATTCGCTCCCACTGTGGTTAAGCAAAGACAACATTGCGATAACAATTCATAGGTAGGAAAGGACTCCCAGAGTTCTACACACAAGCCACTGGGGGTTTTGAGGAATAGTTGCGGGGGCGGGGTATTTGGTTGAAGGGTATTTGGTTGAAGGGTATTTGGTTGAAGGGTATTTGGTTGAAGGGTATTTGGTTGAAGGGTATTTGGTTGAAGGGTATTTGGTTGAAGGGTATTTGGTTGAAGGGTATTTGGTTGTTCGCCTTTGGCGTTGCCGTAGGGTAGGTTATCGGAGTTTGAACCTGTAACTTGTAACCCCTTAACTTGTAACCCCTTAACTTGTAACCCCTTAACCTGTAACCCGTTAACTTGTAACCCCTTAACCTGTAACCCCTTAACTTGTAACCCTGGATTAATCACCGAGTCGTTATCAACTTTATATATAAGTTGTGCCTCTGACCATCCTGTCTTGTTAATAATGGGATTGTGATCTCGATTGGCAAATTTGGCTAATGTTTTTAGATCTATGGTAGGAGCAACCGGAATCACAAAGCGAGTTTGGGGTCTAGCCCTATGGATGTGTTCAGCGATCGCTAAAGATAAAGGTACTCCCTGAGCTAGTTTGGCTGGTTTTGACCCCGGTAATAGTCCGATCACTTCAGTGGAATGTTGAAGGTTATCTTCGGTTGTTCGCGAAGCGTGGCCTTTTGGCCAAGGTTGTTTAGTTGAAGGTTGTTTAGTTGAAGGTTGTTTGGTTGAAGGTTGTTCGCGTAGCGTGGCCTTTTGGCCAAGGTTATCTTCTTGGGTTGTTCGCGTAGCGTGGCCTTTTGGCCAAGGTGGTTGGGTTGAATGTTGTTCGCGTAGCGTGGCCTTTTGGCCAAGGTTATCTTCTTGGGTTGAACCTGTAACCTGAGAACCTGCAACCTTCAACCCCTGAGTAACCTGTAACCCCTGAGTAACCTGTAACTCCTGAGTAACCTGAGAACCTGCAACCTGTAACCCTTGAGTAACCTGTAACTCCTGATTAACCTGAGAACCGGTAAGGGGTAATCCCCTAATCTCTGCCATTAAATCCCCTACTAGGGTGAATTTGTGGGCATATTTCTTAGGCACTTGAGCGATAATATCGGGTTTCATCACGCCAAAGTGGTCAATCCAGGGGTACCAACGAGCATCCCACTCGGCATAGACAACACTGCGATACCCTAAGCGCTTACTAATCACTACTGGAAAAAATTGGTCTCCCCCTAGGAATAGAACAACCCCTTGTGGATGCCAGTCCCAGTTTTGAGCTGTCTTGCCCCACAACAAGAATGGCAAAAAATCCTCTGCTGCTTGAACCCGGTCTACTTCTGGGTAGGATTTTGCGATCGCATCTTCTTTGCCCGTGGCATGAGGGCAAGGAGATAGGACTACCGATATCCGGAGTAATGAACGGTCATTGCCTAAAGTTTCCCGCAATGCCTTCACCACTGGTCGCACCCAGGTGGTCACCTCTCCTGGGCCATTGGACATAACTAAAATATCTGCTGCTGGCACTCTTCCCCACTCCTAATTATGACGATATGGCTTGCTATCAGTTATCAGTTATCAGTTATCAGCTATCAGCTTTCAGCTTTCAGCTTTCAGCTTTCAGCTTTCAGCTTTCAGCTTTCAGCTTTCAGCTATCAGTTATCAGCTTATGTGCTACCCGCACGCTACTTGAGGTGCTTTCAGCCAAACGCGAGTGCGTGGCCAACGGCCAAGGTCAAGGTCTGACTGCTGACTGCTGACTGCTGACTGCTGACTGCTGACTGCTGACTGCTGACTGCTGACTGCTGACTGCTGACTGCTGACTGCTGACTGCTGACTGCTGACTGCTTACTGCTGACTGCTGACTGCTGACTGCTGACTGCTGACTGCTGACTGCTAACTGCTGACTGCTGACTGCTAACTGCTGACTGCTGACTGCTCACTGCTGACTGCTGACTACCCACCGCAGACTCCTCAATACTGACTTCTCACTCCTTACAGCACA
>NZ_JAAHHE010000659.1:0-2435 GCF_010692525.1 Moorena sp. SIO3B2 | reverse complement strand
CTGATGATGAAGGGCGTACGCGGATTAATGCCATCCGGTTATTCCAAGAGTGGACTAAGCGCAGTGAGCAACAAGTGTTAGCAGCTCGTTCCCAGTTAAGTATCGGGATTAGTTCAGGAGATACTACTCTTAGTAGGGGTGGACCCGATAGCAATTTCTTCGTTTGGCGCGGTCAAGGCCAATGGGTAAGGCTACTGGCACCAAACACTATCTTATTAATCCGAGGAGATGTGCAACTAGCAGACCGAGGCTTGGTACCATTAGAACAGATAGGGATTGGCGGTTTAGAGAGTGTGCGGGGCTATCGCCAGGATTTGATTCTATCGGACAATGGTGCCTTTATCTCTGCGGAGCTGCGTCTGCCAATTATTCAGAATGATAGCGGAACTCTGGTACAGTTGACTCCTTTTCTTGATTTTGGTACTGGCTGGAATAGAGACGATGAAAATGATATTGATGATAACACGATCGCATCCCTTGGTCTAGGTTTGCGATGGCAGCAAGGAGATTTACTAGAGGCTAATATCGGCTGGGGCTTGCAGTTGGTGGATGTTGAAACTAGGGATAGAACGTTACAGGAAGATGGCTTCTACTTTTCGGTTATTTTTAGACCATTTTGATCAAGGAAATGAAAATTAACAATTAAAAATTAACAATTAAAAACTGCTATTAATATAGCGCTTATGATCATAGTGATCAGATGCAGTAATCGGGAGAAAAGACAATGGTCAAAAAAAGGATATATTATGATAGTCTAGCTAGAGCAAATCTAAAATATTTAGGGTTGAGGATAAGGAGGTGGATAAGGTTGCCTCTGATCGCTCTGTTAACAGCATTATTGTGCAATTTAGTTCCTCCGGTTTTAGCAACAGCCCCAAAAACGTTGAAAGTTGAAGGGTTGAAAGTTGAAGGGTTGAAAGTTGAAGGGTTGAAGGTTGAAGGGGATATTGCTCTTAAACCTGCTAACCTTAAACCTGATAACCTTGGCCTATTGGCCACGCTACGCGAACAACCTGATAACCTTGGCCTATTGGCCAAGCTACGCGAACAACCTGCTAACTTTAAAATTTCCACGTTACTTAAACAGGGGCAAGGTCTCTACGATTCAGGTAGATTTGCCGAAGCAGTAGATGTTTTAGAACAAGCTCTTGAGAGTAATCAAAGTAAGGGAGATCAGCTATCAGAAGCGATGGTGTTGAGTAATCTCTCGTTGGCTTATCAGCAATTGGGATTATGGAATCAAGCCAAGAATGCGATCGCTAATAGTGAAAAACTATTGCGCTCTATAAAATCCCCCGATTCGACAGCATACTTACAAGTGCTGGCTCAATCCCTAATGATAAAAGGAAGTATTGAGCTTGGTTCATCAGAAGCAAAAGCAGCAATGGAAAGTTGGGAGCAAGCTGCAGTAACTTATGGTGAATTAGGGGATGAAGCTGGTGAGATTCGCAGTCGGATTAATATAGCCCAAGCCTTACAAGACTTAGGGATGTATAAGCGGGCGTTGAATCTACTCAATCAGGTGGAGGAATCGTTAATTGCTCAATCTAACTCTTTGAATAAAGCGATATTGTTGCGATCGCTTGGGAATATGCGTCAATTAGTAGGACAGCTGAGCCAATCCCGGCAAACCTTAGAAAAAAGCTTACAGATTGCCCGAAGCTTATCATCGTCTCAAGAGATTAGCGCTACACTATTTAGTTTAGGGAATACAGCCCGGGCTCAGCTTAGCTCAGGGGATACAGCCGAGACTCAGCAAGAATTAGAAGAAGCTATTGACTACTATCAACAAGCATTCGATCAGTCTACGGATCAAATAACTAAGCTTGAAGCCCAATTAAATCAACTTAGCTTATTGATTGATAATAAAAGGATAAAGCAAGCCCAAGCACTAATCCCTCAAATCCTGCCCCAACTAGAATCCTTACCTCTGAGCCGCCGCAGTATCTATCTGAGGATTAATTTTGCTCAAAGCCTAATGAAGGATGAACTTAGAAGTATCAAGGATGAAGGAAATTTTGAGATTTCAGCCAAGAGACTTCAGCCTTCGGTTAAGATTGCGGTTGCTCCTTCTTATGAAATTGCTAAAATCCTAGCTACTGGGGCACAACAGGCTAAAGGATTAGGAGATAAGCGAGCTGAAGCTTATGCTATTGGTACTCTAGGTCAACTGTATGAGCAGAATCAGCAGTTGCCAGAGTCTCAAGACCTGACTCAACAAGCCTTAAAGTTAGCTCAGGAAGTCAATGCTCCGGATATTAGCTATCGCTGGCAATGGCAACTGGGACGTATTTCGACAGGGCTTGGGGAAGAGGAAAATGCGATCGCAGCTTACACAGAAGCTGTTAACACCCTCAAGTCTCTACGCAGTGACCTAGTAGCTGTTAACCAACAGGTCAGGTTTACATTTCGAGAGAGTGTAGAGCCAGTTTATC
>NZ_JAAHHE010000658.1:0-2437 GCF_010692525.1 Moorena sp. SIO3B2 | reverse complement strand
ACCAGCATGAAGCCACCAGTCAAATCCCCCAACCCAGCGCCGTGATGGCAAATGTCCTACTTGGGCTTGGAGTTGGAAGTCGAAGTCTTGATCTCGAAGATGGGAGTTGTGAACGGGCCAGCTGATGCAATCGCAAAAACTATAGTAATCCTCTCCTACTGCTTCATAGATCCGGCTTTGAACACTAAAACCAAAGCGTCCACCACTATAGTTGATCCAAAGTTGGTCAATTTTAAGCAATTGGTCACAGGGCAAATTAGCAATATCTTGCTTATTGAGATAATAGCCTGGGGTTTTGTTAACCAACTGACATAGCATATCCCAGGTTTCTTGGTCTGCATCTTGCCATTTTTTTCGAGCTAGTAAATCCTGTAATCGAGTGTAGTCTAGGTCTACTGCTGAGATTAACCGTTGACTAGCACAGGCATGAATCACTGGCTGGATAGCTGGTGAGGTCGAGTTGAGCGCTTGCAATACTTGATCCGCAGATTGGTAGCGCTTTTTAACCGTATTGTGGACTAACTTATCCAGGATGTTACCCAAATGTTTACTGACCGATTTCCCTGATGGCAAGAAATCACGCCATACCCAGCAGTTATTGAGAGAATCATGCATATCCAAAGGTGGTACCCCTGTCAGCAAGTGAAGGCAAGTGACACCTAAGCTATACAGATCACTGGCAGGAAAGGCTTTCCCCCTAATTTGTTCTGGTGCCATGTATTCTGGGGTACCGATAACCGTACCTGTTTGTCCATTAGCTGTGTCAGTGATGAATTTGGCAATACCAAAATCAATCAGTACCAGCTCCTTTGATTCTGTTAGAGGAAGGCGTTGGGTTTTGTTCGAGGATAATCGGCGCGGATTTCTCTGGGATTGAATAATCAGATTTTGGCTCAGGGGTACAGTGGGAGAACTATAGCTAATTCCTGGACTTTGGGCAACGTTCGCCTTTGTAGAGCTGTCGCGGCGAATAATGTTCTCTGGCTTGATATCCCGATGAATCACCTGATGCTGATGAATATATTGCAGCACAGGTAAGATATCTTGTAATAATGCCCAAATTTGCTTCTCGTTGTATATCTGTTGTTGCTGCAACTCTTTGCTTAGGGTTTGTCCAGCAATCCACTCTTGGATCAAATAAAGCTGTTCATTCTGTTCAAAATGTGCCAACAAGCTAGGAATTTGGGGATGTTTGCCTAATTCATCCAATCGCACCGCTTCTTGGTGAAACAGTTCAATGGCTTTTTGGGAAACCCCTCTGTGTTGACTCTCCAGATAAAATTGTTTAATAACACAGTGAGGTTGAGAAGGGATATCTTCATCTACTGCCAAAAACGTTCTACCAAATCCACCGCGACCAATGGGATAAAGGGGTCTATATCGGTCTTTCAACCTTAATTTATATCCACAATTACTGCAAAATTTAGCTGAGTCTGGATTTTGAGGAGAGATGCATCCAGGAATTACACAATAGGTCATTAGTAATTAGTTTTTGTTAATTACACTATTTAATTATTTTTTAAGCTTTACTTGTTAAGTTTGAGCAGTTTTTAGTATTAAGTACACTTTAACTCATTATCCAGTAGCTTGTCATGTCTAGGTATAAACTAACGAGCTTACCGGCTCCGATAGCTTTGCCCAATTGTTGAGGGAACTGCTTTCACGCATTTAACTTGTCACAGCTTATTGCCTGGGCGCACCACTATATAGCCATCCTATCTGATTCGTGAAAGAAATGGGCTGCTTTAAGGCAGAAGGCAGAAGGCAGAAGGGACCGGATTTGGAACTATTTTTTAAGAAGTCCAGTGATTTTACAAATGATTTAGGATTGCTATAGTTTTAGTTTACTGTCAGCTAAATGCTGACTGCTGATAACTGAATGCTGACTATAATTATTTCTAACTTTCAAGTTCTAGTTCACATTGACTGAATACATAATTAATTGCTGAATACACTCGCTCTAAATCAGAAATTGTATAATTGTTAATTTCTCTAGTATAGAGATTTTCTTTGAGTTTACCAAACTGCCAAACTTGACCATTGGAAACAATTCCAAATATAGTTTGCTCAGATTGGTCATTAAGCTTTTGAATTGCCACCATTTCTGCTAAACATTGACCCCACCCCTTAATAAAATCATCCTTTTTAGCTTCTACAGCTACAAAATAGGGATTTTCAAAGATTTGTTTGCCAAGGGGAGACCGCTTTGCTAAAATATAATCGGGTATTCCAGTCAGCTGTTGATCATAGGTTATTGGTTTATGACTCCATAAGGTAAATTTATCTCGATACTGTCTATACACTTCCTTCAAGAGCGGAAAAATAATCGTTTCACAAATAGCATACTCTGACTCTTCAACGGTAAATTCTCGAAGACAAAACTCTAAATCTTCTTTAAACGCTTCTCTGATTACAGTGTCAGTTTCCAGGATATAAT
>NZ_JAAHHE010000657.1:0-2444 GCF_010692525.1 Moorena sp. SIO3B2 | reverse complement strand
AAGCGCAAGAGTTTGACTTCTGACTTCTGACTTCTGCTATACCTCACCTAATTTAAAACTGCTATATGTGGCAACCACTAAAACAACAACTATGGGAATGGCGCGGTGTTCTAATTACTACACCGGTGGTGGCTGGAATTGCGATCGCTTTCAGGCTACTCGGCTGGTTACAGCCTTACGAACTAGCTGCTCTCGACCAATACTTTTGTTGGCGTCCGAAGGAACCTACGGATGAACGGATTGTGATTGTGGCTATGACTGAGGCAGATTTAAAGCGTGCTGGACGGTGGCCAATCACTGATCGGATGCTTGCCCAAGTTTTAGAGAAAATCAACGCTCAAAACCCTGCAGCCATTGGTCTTGACCTGTATCGGGATTTTCCGGTTGAACCTGGTCATGCTGACTTACTCAGGGTGTTTGAAACCACACCTAACTTAGTTGCTATCGAATACATCGATCAACAAAACCCTAACAATGCGGTGCCTCCTCCACGGATTCTCAGTGAACGTGGTCTAGTGGGTGCCAATAATGTCGTAAACGATACGGATGGTATCCTGCGGCGCAGCTTACTTTCTCTGAAGGTAAATGATCGCCTACAGCCCTCCTTTAGTATGCTCCTAGCGGGGATTTATCTAGAGTCAAAAAACCTTTTTCCTGAACCATTACAGCAAGATCCCAGAATTTTCCAGTGGGGCAAGGCCATGTTTCGCCCTTTGGCCAGCAATGACGGTGGTTATGTGGGAATCGATCATGGCGGTTACCAGATTTTCTTGAACTATCGCGGACCAGCGGGAACCTTCCGCATGGTAACCATGACCGACGTTTTGGAAGATAACATTCCAGATCACTTGATCAATGATTCCATCGTTTTAATTGGTGCAACTGCGGTTAGTTTAAATGACTTTTTCTACACCCCCTACAGTAATGACACTACCATCCGGGAGTCAACGGCTGGGGTGGAAGTCCAAGCTAACATGGTCAGCCAAATTATTAGTGCTGTAGAAGATGGTCGTCCCTTGCTCAAAACCTGGTCTGAGCCTGTGGAAATCCTGTGGATTGTAGGCTGGTCTATAGTCGGTGCCACTCTAACTTGGAAATGGCGCTATCTTGGGGGTCTCGGAGGGCTGTCATTGAGGAGAATTGCGATTACCGTGGTCGCTACAGGGGCATTATTCGGAAGTACCTATGGAGCATTTTTGGGGGGTTGGTGGCTCCCGGTGATACCGCCATTGTTAGCCTTAAGTGGGTCTGCAGTTGCCATCACAGCTTCTTACGTTGCTAGCACTGCTAAAGAGATTCGTCAAACTTTTGGACGTTACCTAACTGACCAATTGGTGGCGGATTTGCTGGAGAACCCAGACAAACAAAAACTCGGGGGTGAAAGCCGGAAAATCACCATCTTGACCTCTGATTTAAGAGGCTTCACTGCAATTTCAGAACGGTTACATCCCCAAGAGGTAGTCAAAATCCTAAACATCTATTTGGGTCACATGGCGGATGTGATTACTGCTTATCAAGGAACTATCGACGAGTTGATCGGGGATGGGATTTTAGTGCTTTTTGGTGCTCCCACCCTCCAAGAGGATGATGCCCACAGAGCAGTGGCTTGTGCAGTAGCGATGCAGTTAGCCATGACCAGTGTCAATGAAGAAATCGAGCAGTTGGGCTATCCAAAACTGGAAATGGGCATCGGTATCAATACCGGTGTGGTTGTGCTTGGGAATATTGGTTCCGAAAAACGCACCAAATATAGTGTCATTGGCAGCGCTGTCAACCTGACTTACCGGATCGAATCTTATACAACTGGTGGTCAAGTTATGATTTCTCCTTCCACTTTGGAAGAAACTGGCGAATTTTTAAGAATTGACGGTCAAAAACAGGTAAAACCCAAGGGAATTAAACAGCCAATTACTATCTATGAAGTGGGTGGGATTGGGCATAATTATAACCTATTTTTACCCAAACAGCAAGAAACATTTTTCGACGTTAACCAAAAAATTGATCTACAATTTAATTATGCTTTTCTAGATGGAAAGCATATCAGTAATTCGGTCTACACTGGGCGTTTAGTAGAGATTTCAAGTAAGGGAGCTAAGCTTCGTGCTAACAGCAGCGAAATCTCTGCTATCCCTGAGCCACTAAGTAATATTAAGCTCAACTTACTCGATCCAGATAATGTGAACCAACCCAGTGAGGATATCTACGCCAAGGTTTTAGAAAAAACAGCAGAACCGGGAAGTTTTTACATCCGGTTAACTGCTGTCCCTCCGGAGATATCAGCAAAACTAAAATCTCTCTACGAGTCAGTAATCAGGAATTGATCCTAAGTTCTGTGAAGTCTAATTGAGTAACCCTTGAGTTCGGTCAAGGGTTACGGGTATAAAAAGTTACCTTGGTACAGGCAATTTGATCTGATTGAAACTCCGGTTAATCGCTGTTCGAAA
>NZ_JAAHHE010000656.1:0-2451 GCF_010692525.1 Moorena sp. SIO3B2 | reverse complement strand
CAGCAGTCATAAAGTCATCAAAGACTACAATGACTTCAGCCCAAGGATAGACTGGTCCTAGGGGTATTTCTAATTCAGTGATAATGCCGTTAGTTCCATAGGCGTGATTCACCTTCTGCACCTGATCTGACCGTAATTCGATTACACGGGGCTGGTCTTCGAGGGTGACCACTTGGACAGCATGAAGATTTCCGCGATCGCGTAATACTCCATAAGTAATGGAACCAATGCCGCCACTGCCGCCACCAATAAACCCACCAATAGTAGCGGTGCGATAGGTAGAGGGAGCCATGCGCAATTCCCAGCCAATTTTATGAGCTTCTTTGTCAAAGGCGGCTAGCTTTACCCCAGGCTGAACAGAGGCTAAACCCGGTTTTATCCAGTTAATCTGATTCATGCGAGTAGTATCGAGAATCAGACCACCGTTGAGGGGGATACACTGACCATAATTACCAGTGCCTGAGCCTCTTACGGTTAGGGGAGCTTTGTACTTAACGCAAACCCTAGCTATTTCCAGGACTTCTGCCACCGTAGTCGGACGAACTACGATATTCCCCCGTTTATCCTTAAGCTGGGATTCCAGTACCGGACTGAAGTGGTAGTAGTCTAGGGATAATTTAGCAACTTGGGTCGGGTCATTAATAATTTCTATTCCGGTAAGTTCCGAGGCTAAGGAATTCCAGTCAATAGCTTGGGGAGTTGTCATCACAGGTGTGGGGAGTGGGGGGAGGTGTGGGAAGATTTTTGTTAAGGTTAATTATCTTGACATCATATCAGAGCAAGTTGCTTGATATTGAGAAATTATTTAGTATAATTCGCATAAAAGTGCCACCAATTACAGATATATATAGTAATCAACTGTCAAGTCACCGGTGTGTCTATGAGTAATTACTCTACTATTTCTGTATTATGTCTCAAGCTAGCTAGTGCTACTTTACTGTGCCTGCTCTCACCGAGCCTAGCCCCAGAAAATCTGGGAGTTGCTCCAGCAGTAGCACAAACCACTCCAGACCAAGCTGGGGAGTTTGTGGAGCAATTTCATACCCTGAGTCGAGAAGAGGGTTATCAATATCAGGTTAGTGCAGTCCTGATATTGAAGGGAATACTGTATACTGCTCAAGGGGAATTGGATAAAGCGCTAGAAACCCTGAAGCTTGGGTTAGCCATTTCTAAACCAACTCGGAGTCGGAGATTAGAACAGAATATCCAGTTTGAGACTGGAAGGATTGACAACAAAAAAGGAGAGTATCTCCAAGCCCTAGAGGTTTACCAGCAATCCCTAGCAATTTGCAGAGAATTGGGGAAACGTAAGCTGGAAGGAATTGCGCTGAATACTATTGGCTTGGTTTACGATAAACAGAAAAACTATGACCAAGCCATTGATTATTATCAGCAAGCTTTAGCTATTCACCGGGAAGTTAAGAATCATGCTGGGGAAAGCACCACCCTTGTTAATCTTGGTCAGGTTTATGAAAAACAGGGAAAGTCTCAGGAATCGAGAGACTATTATCAACAAGCTTTAGCTATTTCCCAAACCATTGACAATCTGACTGTAAAAGGTCTAAATTTTATGGAAATTGGGGTAGATTATTTTAAACTTGGCAAGGCTGACCAAGCTATAGACTACTACCAACAAGCCTTAGATATTTTTCGAGAACTGAAAAATTACCCTCATCAAGTCAATATCCTGAGAGTGCTTGGAGTAGCTCAAATTAGACAATGCAACTATGACCAAGCCCTGGAGTATTATCAGCAACTCCTAGCCATTGCCCGACCAATCAAAGACTCCTCTCAAGAAACAATCGCGCTCAATTTTATTGGGCAAATTTACAACTATCATGGAAAGTATGACCAAGCTCTAGATTCCTACCAGCAAGCCTTGACCATTAGTAAAAAAAATGATGACCAGAAAACTAGTGCAACCCTCCTCAATAATCTTGGGGGAGTTTACAACAATTGGAGAAAGTACAACCAAGCTTTAGATTACTACCAGCAAGCCTTAACCATTAGCAAAAGGTTAAACGACTCGATCACAATTGCGACTACACTCAACAACATTGGCTCGATATATCAGAAGCAACGGAAGTATCCCCAAGCTCTAGACTATTATCAGCAAGCTTTAGGGATTAACCAAGAGTTGGGGGATCTTGGTCGTGTACGTGTTGCTACTAACCTCAATAATATTGCCTCAGTGTACCAGAATCAGGGTGAGTATCACCGAGCCTTAGACTACTACGAGCAAGCTTTAGCGATTGCTGAAGACCTAGGCGATCGCTCAGGGTAAAGTACTACCCTCAATAATATTGGGTAAATCATTACGTCTAGTGGTGCGTTACGGGGCGGACTATCTCAACCCTGGCTACGAAGCGAACAATAAGGGCAAGTCCGCCCCTAACTCACCCTACGCACTAACCTTGGCCTATTGGCCACGCGATCGCGTTCAACCTTGGC
>NZ_JAAHHE010000655.1:0-2457 GCF_010692525.1 Moorena sp. SIO3B2 | reverse complement strand
AAATACGTGCGACTCGTTGGCTAGAAACCTTACCTAATAAAAGGTATGGGGGATTAGCCGCAAGGTAACAGAACCTTGACAACTTGATAACCATGTTGGTGAAATACCAACCCTCGTGAAATCCGAGCGACAGCCTTACCCCTACTCACTGAGTCATAACAAACTAAGCGGGTAAAGCGGGGTCAAATAGTGAAGCTCTACCAACCTTAAGGTGGAGTTAGTAACAGGCAAATGAACTCACGGGTACGAGAGGAAGATACGCAGGAACCATCGTCATTGTACAATAGCGTAATAAGGCTGACACGCTATAGACAAAAAGTCAACGAAAAATAAAGGATTATAAGGTTGAATTTCCCTATAATGATTTCCCTAAGTTTCCGGTGGATAGTATCACCCTAAAAGTTCAACAGAATGGTTATCAGGAACGAAGTAACCTCACAGGTGCTCTTAAGAAAGGTCGATTTCTTAAGTAGGTAGTTAGCCACATGGCCTGTGTAGGAAAGATTGAGTCAGAAGCAAACGTCTAGGGTAATACCTAGAATACGCTGACGGACTCACGTGATGGGAAAAGATATGGTTGTAAGTAGCAATGAATAAGTCTAAAACTCGGGGGTTCGCCCCACAGTCGGAATGGAATCGGGTCGATTGGCGCAAGCTAGAAAGAACCGTATTTAAGTTGCAAAAACGAATATATCGAGCCTCTGTTCGTGGTGACGTTCGCGTGGTTAGAAGGTTACAAAAGACTCTAATGAAATCCTGGTCAGCTAAGATGCTGGCGGTAAGGAAGGTAACACAACAGAATAAAGGTAAAAAGACTGCCGGAATAGACGGGAAAAAAGCTTTAAAAGGCAAACAACGCCTCGTCTTAGTAGCCAACCTCAAACTGTACAAAAAACCTCAACCAACCCGTAGAGTTTGGATTGATAAACCTGGTCGTAAAGAAAAACGCCCCTTAGGGATACCCACTATTTACGACCGGGCACTCCAAGCCTTGGCAAAACAAGCATTAGAGCCAGAATGGGAAGCGGTCTTTGAACCAAACTCATATGGCTTTAGACTAGGAAGGTCATGTCATGATGCAATTGAAGCAATATTTAAATGTATCAGTCAAAAACCCAAATGGGTACTAGACGCCGATATATCTAAATGCTTCGATAAAATCAACCACGACGCTCTTCTCTCAAAAATAAATACCTACCCATCTATGAAGCGATTAATCAAAAACTGGTTAAAAGCAGGAGTAATAGATAAGGAAACATTCTCACCTACAAACGAAGGCACTCCTCAAGGCGGAATAATATCCCCGCTTTTAGCGAACATAGCCCTCCACGGAATGGAAAACAGGATAAACGAATATGCCCAAACCTTACCCGGATGCAAACGGGATAACAAAAAAGCATTAAAGTTAATCCGATATGCAGACGATTTCGTCATAACACATAAATCCAAAGAAGTGGTAGAAGAATGTCAGAGAATCATCAGCGAATGGTTGAGAGATATCGGCCTGGAACTAAAACCCGAAAAAACCAAACTGACACACACCTTTAAAGGATTTGACTTTCTAGGATTTAATATCCGTCAATACCCAGTAGGAAAAAATCAGTCGAAACAGGGTTTTAAAACCATCATCAAACCATCCAAAGAAAAAGTAAAAGAGCACTGGAAGCGACTATCAAGTGAAATAAGTAAACACAAAGCCGCCCCACAAAACGCCCTAATCAGGCATCTAAAACCCATAATAAGAGGATGGTGTAACTATAATCGCAGTGTCGTAAGTAGCGAAACATTCTCAGATTTGGACAACATGCTCTGGAACAAACTTCAAAGATGGGGATACAGGAGACATCCAAACAAATCAAAAACCTGGGTGAATAAAAAGTACTGGGGAACTAAGGTTGAAAAACCAAAAGAACCATGGGAAGCACCAAAGATAGATAACTGGGTATTCATGACAAATGAGGAGAACTATCTCCCGAAACATGCCAAAACAAAAATTGTAAGGCATGTAAAGGTCAAAGAATCCAGAAGTCCTTTCGATGGTGACCTAGTGTACTGGAGCAACCGAATGCAAAAACACCCTGAAATGACTAGCCAGAAGGGTAAACTTCTGAAAAGACAGGAAGGGAAATGTGCTGATTGTGGTCTCACATTCAGAGATGGAGATTTATTGGAAACGCATCACATAATACCACGCGCACAAGGTGGAAACGACCAACTCAGGAATCTTGAGCTACTCCACCTACATTGCCACGATGTAAAACATAGAACTAAAGTCAATCCAAAGTGTATTGAGTCAAGTAACGACTCCTCTAAGCTAGATGACAATCCTTTCTAATGTGGAGGTACCAATGAAAGTGTGTTCCTATCATGAGGAGCCGTATGACGGGAAACTGTCACGTACGGTTTTGGAGACGAGTCGCAGAGGTAACTCTGCGGCTTAGTTTAATACTCAACTGT
>NZ_JAAHHE010000654.1:0-2458 GCF_010692525.1 Moorena sp. SIO3B2 | reverse complement strand
GCCATTCAGGAATTAGAGCGATTACGTGAGGCCGGAGCAAAGAAGATAGTTTTTGCCTGGTCCGCCTTTTGGTGGTTAGAACATTATGCCCAGTTTTATGACTATCTTTGTTCAAATTTAACCTGTACGTACCAAAGTGAATTGATTGTCGTGTTTGACCTGAGGGGGCGACATGAGCCCTCAAAATCTTACTATATAAGGCTTTGAGGCCAATGATCTCATCCAAGATACAGTCGCCAATTGACCCTCCTTTCATCTTTCCGCCTCCCTGGAGACTCCCGCTATAATCTTTGACGCACGCGGTGTTTGAAGTTACCGTAAGGAGATTGGAGCCTTTGTGGTTGGTAGTCTGTGAGTTAAAGTTTAAGTCTGTTGTAATAAGGCTCCAATCTCCTAAGGTTTCGTCTATAGGAAAGGGTTGAAATTTCCGTAAGAATAAAGAAGCCTTTATAGGCGACAGGCTATACATAGAAGGGTTGAAACTAATGAAATAAGGCTTCTTTATTCTAAGGTTTCGTCTCTGAGGACAGGGTTTAAATTGTATAAGCATAACCATCCTTTCTGTGAATAAATTGACAGTATTTGTGACTAATTTCCTGCACCAGTCCTGACTTAGTTGAAATATTAAAAGAGCCTGATTTCCGGGTTGCAACTCTTCCTAAATAAGTCCCTATTTTTTGGCCTTTAGTTACAACAGCACGAACAATATCCCCTGTTTGAAAACCCTTGTGAATCTTAGTTATTGAGCAGTAACGGATGGGAAAACCGTACTTGTTTGTTCGACAAATTTTACGAGTACCGTGTCCTTTGGCGGTGACAATTAAAGGTTGATAACTCTCAAGGATCAAGGTGTCAACTTTGCCAACATTTGCAGCATCCAGCCAGTGAGTTTTGGGCAGGTCTTGACGACATCGGTTGAACTTGGTCAAACCACCACTACCGACTTCGACAGGTAACCCGATGAGTTTTAATTCATGGTACAACTTCCAGCGAGTCGTATTAACGGCAGCCCCATCAGCTAAAGGTCGCTTCGCTTGAGACAAAACCCGTTTTATAACATCAATTTTTCCAGATAAGAACTGCTCAATTTCTTGGTCGGATTTAGCCTGATTACATAAATGACACGCAATAGCTAGATTAGAAACTCGATTAGAACCACCTTTAGATAATGGCTTAATATGATCAATCTCTAACCGAGTATTCGTTACCCCACAGTATGCACATTTACGATTCCATTTTTCAAAAGGTGCGCTTTCCAATGGGCGAGTAAATCGCCCTTGGGTCGCACCTGTAGATATTCTCGAAGTTCGTAACCGTAGAGCGTACCTTGCTGATACTCAATGCCAGATATTTCAGGATTCTGCAACTTCTGAGTATCAAATCTAACCAATTCTTGAGAAAGACCTGTAATAGGACACAAACAAGTTAGTTTTTTAACCCAAGTCAAGATGTTGTGAACTCTAGACATTAGACTAGGAGCTAACCATCCTTCTGGTCTAGACCGGTTAAGAAATCTAGGCTTGCGATACCGAGTTTTTCGGTTACGGCGAGCACGCCTTAATTGTCTGCGAGAAGTCAAAGCATCTCGAATTTGAAAACCTCTGTGGGTAAGTTCACATCCCCAAACTACTCGGTTATTTTGAACGATCGCCAAACCGCTTGTTTTTGCGACCGGGTCTATTTTGAGCTGATGAGTGTGAGTTATTGGCTCTTCGATTTCCTCCGTTAAAATTATAGTAAATGGATAGCGACGATAGACTAATGCCTTACCGGCTGTTAGTAGAATTCTAGCTCTTGCCGGTTTACAGGGGTCTAAAGGTTGTCGATTTTTATTGAGTACAAAGACACGCATAATTGTGTTTTCTCCTATTGCTAGGGTAAAGTTAGCTTAGTCAAAGTTATTTCTCGGTACTATCCCCATTGCACTGACTTAACTCAACTACGTCTGTTTAACAATCGGGTTCTAGAGCTGGGGACTAGCTACGCATCCCCAGGTAGGAACACTAACTCTTAGAAATAACGGAGTTCTCTGAGAACTTAGACTGGTCAACTATGAGCTTTTTCGCAAGCTCCCGCTATAGTCTGTTCGCGCAGCGTCGGCTACGCCGAAAGACTTAGCGGTGAGTTATTGACGTTCATGACTGAAGTTCCCCCGTTCGTTTGTACTACTATGCCATTGAAAGGCTCTCCCCATAAGGGATAAGCGTGATTGAGCTTTGAAATTGTGTACCCATGTTGGTTCTTGAAGTGTGTCGGCAATTGGAATATAATGCAACTATAGGCACTGGTTGCATTTTTATTTGAGAACCAAATCGCTTCTTGATGCAGTTGCTCATGGGGGAAACCCCCAAGACCGCGCTGCATCGCTTCATAGCCCTTCAGTTGAACGTTGTGAGCATTCTGAATAAGACTGTACCCAGTAGCAGTAAGTACATCATAATCTAGAAACACCACAGAG
>NZ_JAAHHE010000653.1:0-2461 GCF_010692525.1 Moorena sp. SIO3B2 | reverse complement strand
GAATTGATTTGAGGATTTAGGTAAATAACCTATAATAACCGAATTTGGTATAGTGTGTCTTAAACTTTACTCCGAGTGCTATATAAGTTGAGACGGAACGGTTCCTGAAAATTGAAAACTATACATTGATCAGATCAGTTTCTGTAGCATATAATTTGTCGATCATGGTCTGAGACAAAACCCCTGGAGGAACATCAAAGACAATCTGTCCCCGTTGCAATCCCACCAAGCGATCGCAATGACTGCAGGCGAATTCGAGAGAATGGAGACTAGTTACTAATGTCTTTCCCCCGGTTTCACTTATCTCCTTGAGCAAATCCATAATTTCCCGACTCATTTGCCTGTCCAGGTTAGAAATCGGTTCATCAGCAAGAATCACGTCAGGATTTTGCACCAGCACTCTAGCTAAGGCAACCCGTTGTTGCTGTCCTCCAGACAGTTCCTCGGTGGGTGCATAAAGCTTTTCGGGAATTCCTACCTGAGCTAAAGCCTTGAGAGCAGTGTCTACCTCTTGGGGAAACAATAAAGAAACAAGGGCTTTCATCAATGACCAGCGTCCTAAATGACCCGCATTAACGTTATGAATCACCCGGAGGTTATTGACTAGATTGAACTGTTGGTAAACGGTGCCAAGGCGACGCTGTACCTGACGCAATTGGCGCGGGGAGATTCTAGCTAGATTACGACCTAAGACCCAGACTTCTCCTTTACTGGGGAGTAAGATGCCATTGAGCAGGCGGATCAAAGTACTTTTACCTGCACCACTCGCCCCGACTAGGGCAACTCGTTCCCCAGGATAAATCTTGAGGTTAAGGTTAGTCAATGCCCGAAACTGGCCAAATTGCTGGGATACCTGTTTGAGTTCAAAGATAGGAATTTTAGTCATTGGTGATTAGTGATAAGCTCTTCAGCATTTGGCGTTGCTTAATAATGGAATGATTTGAATAGTTTTGTGGAATGGGCATCTTCCGTGTTCCTGGCGGTGCGACCGGTGGCGAATTTAATTCGACGACTGTAAACGCACCGGATCTTTTCGGGCTAGCAGGATGCCCAGCCTACTCCTATTCAGCGCTAAGATTCAACAACTTCATTCCTTGACTGACGCAACGTCACCTAAAGTGCTCAAAGGGAACAGCGGATCTGCGGATAAAGAAACGGGGAATAACCAATTTAAATGCAGATCAGCTTATTTACTTAATCTTGCCAATTTTCCGTCCAATTGCCTCAATTTCGGAATAGTTGTCATTTTTTGTAGAAATAAATTTAGTAGCTCCAAATAAGTCAAGAATTTCTTTTTGCTCGGGAACATTAGGATCTAGCTTTAACAAGGCGGCTTGAACCCGCTCAACAAAATCATCCCCGTAGCGTTCTTTGACTTTAGGATTAATCACCCAGTGATAATCATAGTAAGCTGGAGTTCGCCAAATCAACTCTACTTTTTTTAAGTCCACATTTCCAGCTGCAACGCGACTCTTCCAGACCTGTTCGTTCAAGGCTCCTACCTTGTAGCTCCCTGCCTCAACCAATTGAATTGTGGCATCGTGGGATTTGGAAAACCCAACTTCACCTTGAAAATCGTCTAAGGTTACCCCTGCTTGTTGGAGAAAATACTGGGGCATCAAGCGTCCAGAGGTAGATGACTCGCTGCCAAAGGTTAAGGTATGACCTTTCAAAACTTTTAAATCTTTAATGTTCTTAATGGGTTTGATCCCACTGCTTTTATTGGCGATAAAAACGGTGTGAAATTCAGCATCAATATCCCGTTGAGCGATCGCTTCAGCCTCTTCTACCTGTAACCGTGCTTGAACCCCAGTCAGTCCACCAAACCAGACCAGATCCAAGTCCCCCACCCGAAAAGCTGTTACCGCTGCTGCATAGTCAATCACAGGCTTGTATTCTACCGGAACCTTTAACTCTGCTTCTAGGTAAGCTGCAAGCTTGCCGTAGAGTCGCTGTAACTTTTCAGGATCTTGATCGGGGATTGCTCCAGTGGTAAAAGATTGAACCTTAGCCCCATTTCCAGACGAAGATGTAGAATCGGAGCTAGGGGCACAGGCAGTAACCGGTAGTAATAGGACTAAAATAAAACCTAGTAAGATTTTTTTGTTCATTGTTTTTTTTCTTGATCATCAAACTGTGAAGATTATACTTTGGCTAAGGTAAAAATTTAATTTTTTTATCCCAGATTCCGCCGATCAAGTTGTAGTATTAAAGTAATACGCTAATTCTGTGTAGCTTGGCGATTTTTTTTACCTATAAATAGTTAATTTTGCTAAATATTAAATTTGGCGCTATCGGTGTTTGATAAGCCACAGATAAAGCCTGATTATTACGTATGACACTGTCAAGTCTGGCATGTGGGTTTTATTGAACCAAAATTTAGATAAACTGAAGACAGCTTTTTCAATTTTTTCAACGGGTCTCATGCAGGCAGCTCCTCAACCGATCACCACAGATTTAG
>NZ_JAAHHE010000652.1:0-2464 GCF_010692525.1 Moorena sp. SIO3B2 | reverse complement strand
ACCCCCAAGACCGTAATGGTGCGCTTTCCGTTGGCGAATTAAATTCGCCACGGGTCGCACCTCTGCATCGCTTACAAAGGGTGTGAGACTTTTGTCATGTCCTAACTGCCCTGGCGACTGCTATATACCAGTCGAAGCAAAGCTTAGGACATATTTCTTTTCCCTGCTCCCAGCTGTTGAAGCTGGTAGAGTCGATGCACTGTATTACCCGGGGCACCTCTCCTGTCATACCATACGTGAAAGTGGCGGGTAACAGAGCATACGTCACCGTATCTCCCTCCCCTAAGAACCGGACTTGACACTCCTCGCATCATCCGGCTCAAGCCTTTGCTTTCACAAAACATCTACCACTGTGTATTGTCTTATGGCAAATTTTGTGTAGGTGTTGAACACCTATTTCCTAAAATGAGAATTGCTGATTTCCAGCAAACTCCCTTGACAACTGGTATACAGCCTTAACTTGTCACCGATGACTATGAATTGAATTATGGACTCCTGTATAATTAGGTCTGTTGCTCCTAGGACACACTTTGTATTGTATTATTCCGATGCAGCTCAAAGTAAAGTAACTGCACAGGATAAAAAATACTGAAGCTTCATCTGGCACGCATCTTATTATAATATATGAACTCTACTAGTGAGGAATCCATAAATGAGTAGCTCTAACCCTTTTAAGGTTGCTCCAATTAAAGAAATTGTTTCTTATGAAGACTTTGAAAAAATTGATATACGTGTTGGCACAATCGAGCTAGTAGAAGATTTGCCAAAGTCAGATAAGTTGATCAGATTAACGGTTGACTTTGGTGATTTCAAACGCAAGATCCTAGTAGGTATGAAAAAAGAGAGAGAAAACCCTAAAGCAGAGATTGAGGGTAAGCAGGCTTTATTTATAGTTAATTTGAAGCCTAGGAAGATGATGGGAGAACAATCAGAGGGCATGCTTTTTGATATTGGCTATGCAGATGGTATAACCCCAGTTTTAGCTATGCCTGAAAAGATCATTCCGAATGGTACTCGTGCAGGATAAAGCAAGGGCATCTATCTAGTGTGGGGGGATATACGAACGCTACCCCACTATGCCCAAACGAATCAGCGTTGCTTAATAATGAAATGATTTTAAGAGTGAGGTGGAATGGGCATTTTGCTGTGGAATGGGCATTTTGCCGGTTATCAATATTCCCATTCCACAGCAGGATGCCCACTCTACTCCTATTGAACGTCAGTAAGGGATCATAAAAAAGCTGAAGTCCTTGCCTAATGAAGCTTGAACCCGATTAACTTCCCCCACGAATAGGAAAAGGAGGGGGGATACTCTTAAACCGTAATTAATCGGGATAATCCCGGATAAGACGGTCAAGGTGCATTTTATTGTGGTCTAAGTGAGGGGTGGTCATCGGCAATTGGAGTTAAGCCTGCCACCCATCTATTTAGACGTTCCTGGCATCCCGACCAGGAGTTCCTTGAAAGCCCGAGCAAAGCTCATGTTTACAATCAAGCAATCCAAGCTCAATTGCATCAAGCAAACTCAGTCCCATCCCTTCCAAGAAACGCGCGGTACGACGCAACAACACTGCCTGCACCTCGGTCTTACTCATGTACCGAGTAATGTCCTGATCCGTACCTCTGCTAAGGACATTTTTGGCAGCATTGTGGTCAGCCTGTAACACGACCCCATTAAACCTGGTGAAACTGTCCCCGCTCCTTTTCCCTAATAGGGTTCCAGTCACGGAGTCAATTTGCGACGTGTAACTAGGTTGAACTTCTGTAACAACCGACCCAGTCCAATTAGCCCACTTCTGTAAGGAGTCCCGCATTTGACCCTTCATCCAACTATTAAGCTTACGGGACATGGCCTTGGACTGACGTTTATTTTTTATTGGTTGTGTTAAATCTTCCGCAAAAACTTTCAACGATTCACCATTAAAAAGAGATTTAGAAGCGGCTCCTATAATGGCTGTAAGTTCCGATTGATTTTGTCTGTAGCGTTTATTTTCTGTCTTTCGACTAAGATTGTTTTTCAGTATTCGAGCAGATCTAGATGGATTTAGTTCCTCTAGCTTTCTATGAAGTGCCCATAGTTTCCCTCTATTGCGATTCTTGGCACATATTCTATCTGATTTCTTGGTAGTTTCTTTCCCTAGTCCCTTCCCATGCGCGTGACCATCCGAATCATAGAAAGCTTCGGTGTATCCCTTGTCTACTCCTACACTCTTGAGTTCAGATGGTATTTCTACGGTTCCATGGTCTACTAGAAAATGAATCTCAAATCTTGGCAAAACGTGATTATGTATCAACCGAATCTGTCCTTTCAGTTTTCGGTTAGATCTAACGATTACCGTAAGAATTCAGGTGAGAGGGGTTGACAAAATCAAGAAATCCGGTATGGTGACGGCATGAGCGAAAAACCGAAACCCGAAAAACTAGCTCCCCCCCAACTCAAGCAACTGACAACGGAGCAGTTGGT
>NZ_JAAHHE010000651.1:0-2469 GCF_010692525.1 Moorena sp. SIO3B2 | reverse complement strand
GGTCGAGCGGGCAAGATGCCCACTCTACTCCTATTCATTACTTGGTTCAGCAACGCCGACAGAACAGGGATATTTTCGGGAGGGCAGGATGCCCACTCTACTCCTATTCAGCGCGAAGATTCAGCAACGCCCAATTATCTGGATTTGATATCAGAACTGTCACTAGACCTAACGGCTGAAAACTGACTACTGACTACTGACCACTGACGGCTGACGGCTGAATGCTGAGCTATAAACTGGTTTAGTGGGGGGATTTTTCAGGAACGTTCATCAAATCTGGTGCGGAAACCCCCGTATTTTATCCAGTATTGTTTGAGATCATGATGAGGTGTATGTAAACTCGCTTTAGCTTGATACAAAATAACTTGGCGATGGGAGCCAATCCAAATTTTTTTAATGGGTTTAACGGATATTAAACTTCCTCCGAGACTCTCGACACATTCCGAGAATCGTTCAACTGTTGTATATTCTACCGTCTCAAAGATAAAAAAGTGACCGGAGCAGATTAAATGTCTGCTCCTAATCCAGCACTGCATCTTTTTTTGAGCTTTCGGCGGTAGCATTAGCTGTACACAAATCATCCTCAACTCTAATGATAATTAATATTTTATGATAGTTGTTTTAGGTTTTAGATTTTGGGCTTTAGGCTAATACCAAATCATCAGTTAGGGAATAGCAAAAAAATAAAATATCAGATTTTAGCTTTTAGGTTGACAAAAAAAATTGGTTATTTTATTTTTAGTAGTCTAGATTAGATGACTTTGCCCACCCTGATTCACTTGGTATTTGTTGGTATTTGGGTGTAACCCAAATCCCTTATTGCTGATAACTAGGCACTAGAAATCGGCGCTAAAAATCAGGTAATTCGTCAGCAAAACTTTGCCGTTTATCAAATCGTAAATGACCAGCTGCTGAGCCCCATACGTGCTCATGAGTATTGACATCCATACCCTGATCTAGGCTGCTCCAAGTGGTTTCAGTCAATTCCACATCACTGACCAGATAGGTTTTACGCCCATTACGTTGGATGAAACACTGGCAACCAGGTTCTACACTGCCGCGAAACATGTCACCCTCTCGCCAGAAAATCATTGAACAGTTGTAGCGACGTTCTATAACATCAGGGGTGATGGTTTTGAGAATATCTGGCTCTCGCGCCGCGCCGGCATAAAGAACTGGATCCTTAAGGCTGTAATTTTCTATATAACTATGATCACCTTTATCAATCAGGCGATGGACTCCCTGACGGTAGGGACTCCATAGATCATAGTCATAGGCTTGCTCAGAGTAGAAACCAATACCCGAAAAGAAATCAAAGGGTAAGGGGCGAAAGAAAACATGAATGTGAGCGTAAAGCTGAGGATTCTCAATCGCTTGTTTTTGGTTACTAAAATCTCCAGCCATCCAACTAGCGAGAGTCAGTAAATTACTGGTAGTTTTATCGGTAGTACTAGACAACATTGGTGTATTAATCTATTGAAAACCTAGGGTTAAAAAAGATAAAAAAAATCTAATTTATCACGTTAACTGTTCAAGCTGCTAACTTTCAGCCCGATTGGGATAGGTCACGGATTTCCGAAGAAAACGAGGCTGTAGTCACCCCTTGACCAGAACTGGTTTTAATTAAGGACACCCGAAAACGTAAATTCGGTGTGGCAAACCAAATTCGTTCTTCAGCAGCTGCTCGGTCATACTCCGTTAGCAAAGTGAAGGTACCCTCTTCAGTAAGGTGATACTTGCCCACTGCTGCAATTGTCTCGGCATAGCCTTGCTCTCTGAGGAGTTTTCCCCGATCGGGGTTGTCAGGATCGGGGATAGGGACTAGAACGCAACTCCCAGACTGGATGTCGTCTTCATCCCAATCTGATTCACCTTCCCAACTCATGCGAAAGGGATGCAAGGCAGTTGTGGGATCAATATTGTATAGTTTGCAAATGTCAATCACAGCTGAGTCATCAGCCTCAAGGGCAACAATATCAATAGTTGAGCGTATTTCTTCAAAGTGACTAAACGCTAAGTGATGACCGCTGCGTTGCGATCGCCAACGTCCAATAGAACGTTCTAGAAATTCAGTAAGATCCATCTACTATGTGTAGTTTAATTTAAAAAAGTTAACAATTTTGTTTGCGTATAGCAGCTGAATGCTAGGCTCAATGGTGTTGTAGATTACGCAAACCTAGTAAATTAGAGCCTTTACCCGGATTTACATCTTCAGTTATACACCGTGGCTCCAATCCTTCAACATTAGTAATTGTAAACTTTTGTGACAGTTATGTGTGGAGACCAGAATTAGTATCAACGGAAACATAAATGTCAACTGTTTACAGTTAACTATAAACAGTATTTATAGCATTTATCATAGTAATGAGGTACACAGGATTTGTTTCCGATTCCCGATTCCCGATTCCCGACTCCCGATTCCCGATTCCCGATTCCCGATTCCCGATTCCCGATTCCCGATTCCCGATT
>NZ_JAAHHE010000650.1:0-2470 GCF_010692525.1 Moorena sp. SIO3B2 | reverse complement strand
TCGAGCAGGACTTTGGGCGCTCGCTGCCCTTGGCGACTCTATTTCAGGCCCCAACCATTGAGCAACTGGCCGTGATCTTGCAGCAGGAGCAGGGGGTGCCCACCCTATCTCCCCTGGTTCCCATTCAGACTCAGGGCAACCAACCGCCCATCTTCTGTGTCCACCCTGCTGGTGGGACGGTCTTTTGCTACCTGGAGCTGTCCCAACTGCTCGGTGCAAACCAGCCCTTCTATGGATTGCAATCCCTGGGGCAACAGGAAGGACAAGCTCCACTGACAACGGTGGAAGAGATGGCCAACGTCTACCTCGCTGCCATCCGCGAAGTCCAACCCCAAGGTCCTTACCTACTCATGGGTTGGTCTTTTGGTGGGATGGTTGCCTTGCAGATGGCCCACGATTTGCTCTCCCAAGGTGAGCAGGTTGCATTTCTGGGCCTGTTGGATACCTATGCACCGGCCCACATGCCTGATGAGCAAGTCTTATCAGAAGATGTGGAAGTGCTGCTTGAGCTCTTTGGCGGACCTCTCTCCCTCGATTGGGAAGTACTCCGAGATTTGCCCTCGGAGCAACAATCTGCCTTGATTTGGGAGCAAGCTCACCAGGCGAACCTAGTACCACCAGATTTGGGGGCAGCTCAGATTGAGCGTCTTCTCCAGTTGATGAAGCTCAATCACAAGGCCATGCGCAGTTACTCTCCCCCTGACTATCCAGATGTGATCACACTGCTGCACGCTGAAGCTGGTTCAGTGGCAGTATCCTCAACGGAAGTGACAACAGATCCTACATTGGGTTGGCAAGCGATCTCGCCCTCAAAGGTGGAGGTCCATACCATTCCTGGTTATCACGAATATATGGTATATCAGCCCACAGTCGTCATTGTGGCTGAGACCATCAAAGCCGATATTGAAAAAGGGCTCAATACCGATGTTGAGACTTCATCTAAATGACAATCTTTTGTTTGTACATGAATTAAAAAAGGGTAACGATATCTCATGCTGAAAAACTTTGACATTATTGATGCCGACAGCCACGTCTTAGAGCCCGACGATCTCTGGGAAAAATACTTAGACCCTCAGTTTAAAGACTTAGCACCTAAAGACAATCAATTTGAGGGAAAATCCATCATGTACAAGACGCCAGATGTCGTAGTGGCAGAAGGTCGGCGTTTATTTGAAGAGAACCCCGATCGCTATAAAGGGGGCTATAATCCCCAAGCCCGCGTTGAGCTAATGGAAAAAATGGGGTCTGACGTGACCTTTTTGTACCCAACAATCGGGTTGTTTATGTGGGCGATTGACACCATGGACTCGAAACTGGCTGACGCTCTGGTCCGAGCCTATAATAATTGGCTACAGGACTTTTGCAGTCATGACCCCCAAAAGTTAAGGGGGGTGGGTGCCATTAGCCAACATGACCCCGAAGACATGGTACCAGAGTTGCAGCGAATTGCAGAGTTTGGTTGGCGAGCGGTCTTTATCCGTCCCAATCCAGTCAAGGGAAAACTGTTAAGTGATCCAGCCTACGAACCGTTTTGGAGTGAGTGCGAACGTCTCAACATCGCCGTCACGATTCATGAAGGAACCCATAGCCGCCTCCCTACCGCCGGGGCGGATCGGTTTCATTCTCGTTTTGCGCTTCATACCTGCTCCCATCCCCTGGAGATGATGATGGGGCTATTGGCCATGATTGAGGGAGGGGTTTTAGAGCGTCATCCTCAATTGAGGGTAGGTTTGTTTGAAGCTGGGTGTGGTTGGCTGCCCTACTGGCTATGGCGAATGGATGAGAAATATGAAAATCTCGTCTATGAAGTCAAGGATAATGTCAAGATGAAGCCCTCTGAATATTTCCACCGTCAGTGCTTCATTGGTGTCGAAACATCAGAACCCTATATACCCGAGTTAATCCAGTACATCGGAGCAGATAAATTATTGTTTGGGTCTGATTTCCCTCACATGGATCATCCGAACTTTATCGAAAGTGTCGATGAGGCACTGGCACTGAAAGAGCGTCTCCCTGAGGAGACAATTCACAAAATTCTCCATGACAATCCCTTGAATTACTACGGGCTAACATAGCGGCGTTGCTGAATCAAGTAATGGATAGGAGTAGAGTGGGCATCCTGCCCGCTCGAAAATAAGCATGAAACTGGCAAAATGCCAGTTCCAGGCAAGATGCCCATTCTACAGGTGCGACCCAAGGGTGAGTAAATCGCCCTTGGAGGCGCGCACCTACTCTTAAAATCATTATATTATTCAGCAACGCCGGATTTTTTCCCTATTCCCTATTCCCTACTCCCTATTCCCTGTTCCCTACTCCCTGTTCCCTGTTCCCTTTTCACTTTTCACTTTTATAAAACCACCTCTAATACCACGGTTTGGATCGCGAAGTTGAATATTATCTTCTAGTTCAAATGCACAAGGGAGTTTAGCAGACCAGCATAGCTCATGCTCTTCTGGAGAGATATCTTGTG
>NZ_JAAHHE010000065.1:0-28732 GCF_010692525.1 Moorena sp. SIO3B2 | reverse complement strand
GTTTAGTAATTGCTTAATCTCAGCTTTAATATCAGCCAATTCATCTGGTCTAATCTCAATTTCTCCACTTTTTACCTTAACATCTTCTAGATTAGCTTTTGAAGGTACAGTTATAGATGTCTTATTTTCTGTAGAAACTGATCCAGTATAACTGGTTATTTTTCCACTCTCAATTTCACCTCTTGTAACCTTACCACTAACACTCATTGACGTATAATTTTTATTAGTCATGTTTTTAACTCCTGTAATCAAAACTTAATAGACAGTGACTCTCCTAGACTTCCCGATCCGGTAAGTCTAGGATTCTAGCACCTCTTTTGGCTACTAGAACTTCCTTCTCCTTCTCAGACCCTAAGCGAACAAAGTATTTATATTCCCTCAGGGAAAGTTTTCTAGTGAGGAACACCTCCAGCCCCACTCGCTTTAAATTGAGTATTGTTACTGCTCGCTGTTTTTTCAGCTATCTAGTCCAGTAACTGTTACTATTGTAGTCTACAGTAGACTAGCCAGTAGTTCTAGGAAGTGAGTGATAATTCCTCTCCCGCATTCAACGACCGCTCCCATATCGGCTAAGACGTCAGGCTTATGGGGGTTGAATACTAAACTTAGGTATTATTTTCATCTGACGACTCATCAGGCGATAAATCCTCAGTAGAGGATTGATCAATCTCTTGATTGTTATCTTCATCTTGTTCAGATTCTTCCCTTGAATTATCTTCGATATTACCTGTAACAATTGAACTGTCATTCACTTCACCTGAAATATTCATAGAGGAATCATTTTCCACACTCTTAGCACTAGATTCTGCCGTTGCATAGGTATTTAATATAAATTGAGCATTTTCCTGAGAAAGATTAGATATGACAGCAACTGGAGAAATATGGCCAGAAATTATGTTTAAAAAAGATTGTCTATCAATCTGTATTTCTCCATCAATATTTGCACTCCATTCAATGCAATCAAAGGTGCAACTGCTATCCCAAAGTACTTCCTTATTACTCTCGCTATTATCTCCATTTTTATCCTCCTTTGTAGTTTTCAGATTGATTCCACCCCGTTTAGTCTGGAAAAAGTTAGCACTATTAAGATGACACTTATCTAGAGTTAGTAGAGTTAAATCAGCATATCTAAAGTCTGCGCCTGTTAAGTCGCTGCTTATAAATTCACTCCCCCTCAAATTACCAGAGTAAAAACTAGCTCTAATTAACTGACAATCATTGAACGTAACACCTATCATTTTTGCTTGATCAAAAATTACTTCGGTAAGATTACATTTTTGGGCAAAAATACTATTGGAAAGGGAAACTTCTCTTAGAGAAGCTGCTTCAGACGTTGCCCTTTTAAAACTAGTGTTAATGAACTGACAATTGTAGAGATTTGCTCTATATAAGTCAGTAGCTTCAAAATTAGTGTCCTTAATAATGTTATTGCTTAAATCAACACGTGGCATCGAGGCATTGTCAAATTTGCAATCGTTAATTGTTGGTTTTTGTTTTTCATTATCACCATTTAATATTTTTTCATTACTAATACAGCAATTTATCAACTCTGAATCCATGGTTTCTTTTTTGGGTTTAAATGAGTTAAACTTAGCTCTAGTAAATATTGTACTTATCAATGTGCAGTCATAAAACTTACAAGCTACTAATGTGGCATCTGAGAAGTTAGCTCTTGATAAGTTTGCATTTTCAAATTTACTACTAAACGAGGCATTTACAAAACTAGAACCAGTTAAATCACAAGCATTTTTGAACAATAGATATCCATCATTTTCTATTCTAATTTTACTATAATACTTAACACGACAATTATCAAAAACTGAATTAATTAGCTTAACATTATCAAATTCAATTTGAAAAAATGTGGCATTATTAAACCTTGAATTATTGATAACAGAGTTTACAAATTTAACATTACTTAGATCAGAGTTACAAAAGTTTGCCCCTTCAATCCGAGCCTCGTAAAATTCAACATTAACTAATTGAGAATCAGTACAGGCAAGTCCATAGGGTACATTTAAATTTAAAAACTTAGTATCTACTACTCTGATTCCAAATTGACTACACTTTTCAATAAATACTTTTGAGTCTATATTACCTAAATCTTCTTGATTTACCTCGGCTTTAAATGTTATAGTTGCCAAATTTTTATTGATCTGTATTCTATCTCCACCTTTTAGTTTGCCTGTAGTAGGGATAAGAGAAGTAGTAATTTGTTTGCCTGTAGTAGAGATAAGAGAAGTAGTGATTTCTGGATCGGTGTACTGAGTGAATTTGAATCCATTTATCCTTGACCAATAAATACTGATGAAAAACAAGTATTTTGAATCCAAAGGTAATGATGATTCTCCAGGAGGTACTACCTGTATTTTTGGTTGGGTTATGTGGCCATAAACTATTACACTGCAAAGATGGCCTTCATACAAGTATGACTTATTAAATGTTTCTGGTTCAACAACTTTTTTTCCACTACCACTAATTTTAATATATAAACTGATTTTCATAGCTATTAAAACTCATTATAAATTCTGCTATCAATAGCATATTTTATCTGTTCTGATACTTTTGACGCATGACTCATTATTTCCTGGGAACTGAATACCAAAGTATGTATCCCCATGCTGCTTTGCTGATCATTTAGCTTGGACTTAAAATTAAGATTATCTTCAGTAGTCCATTGTGACCCTTCTTCTTTTAATTCTTCATCTCGGCAATAAACAACAACACCATAATCATCAAAATCTAGCACTAAGCATTTTGATAAACCCTCTCTTGGTGAGTATTCCCTCACACGAGGTCGTCGCAACTTTTGTTCTTGTATGGCTTGTAAAATAACATGCCCGACAGGAGATAATGTTGATGGTAGTTCTGATTTGTCAGAGTTTTCCCAAACCCAATAATATGTAGGTTTTTCGATGACGTTATCCTGGGTATCTGAACTGATATCTACTTTAGGAGGTGAAGGAAAGCTAAGTTCTTTAACCGACTCATCTAGAGTAGATAGTTTTTCAAAACTGCTTAAAAAACTTTTACTTTGATTAGCAAAATCTACAATCGGTTTTTTAACTCGATTAAATTTTTTCTTTAACTCACTCACAGAATCTGAGTATTCTTTATAAGATTCGAGTCTACCCTCAAGCTTTTGCACTTTTTGAGTATGTTCTGCTTTTTTAAATTTTAGTTTATCCTCGTATTTAGCTTTTTCTTTATTAAGTTTTTGTCTAGCTTCTTTAGCTTCTTGCTTTGCCGCTTCCTTTTCTTCACTTAACTTGATTTGCTCTACATCTTTATACAAAGGTTGAGGATCAATACCATAAATATTGACCGTTTTTAGATCACTTCTCGCTTTTTCCCATTTATAGAAAGCTCTAACTATTGCTCTAGTTATAAATAAAGAAGAACTAGACAATACTACTGCTATTACAAAAGCTGTAACGGGTATAAAGCTATTTTTATCAACTGCTTGACTAAAATTGACAAGAGCTGTGAATGTCAGATAGATATCTGCTAAAAATAAAACCCATATCCAATGTATTACTATAATACCGAAAGAAAATTTTAATCTTTCTGGTAGGATCTTAGACGCATCTATTATTGAAGCAATAGGCAAAAATGCTGTAACCAGCAAGCTAATTAGAGTTTTAATAGGAATATTAAATATTTGTTCATAGCTGTCTAGGTCAAATATAATTTCTAAAGCATAGTCTAGTATGGCAAACTGAGCTATACTAGAAATTAGTAAAATTCCTGCTAATAAACAAATCCAAAAAAAGTTTGTTTGTTCTTGATTGCGATATCTATCTTCAAGTTGTTCGCGATATTCCGGCTTGTTTACTATTTTTTGATCAAAAATTTCCTGGGTTTCTGGGCTACTATCATTCATGATGATGCCTCAAACAAATAATCAAATTTTTATAAATTTTAAAGTGTTTTTTTATGAATTCCAATCTTTTGGCACAGCACAATTATCATGACTTTGATTGCGGTCATACTTAACTATTTCACCTTTAAATTCGGAAAAATTATCCCTATATTCTTCTATCATATATACACCCCCTTTATCTACCAAATTAAATAGTTCATTTGAAAGATTTTTGCTGACTTTTTCACCGCTAGTAAAATCATAAATTTCATTATTTTTAGGTTGATCATTTTCTTTCAAAGCTACCGCAAAATTTGGATATTCTCTAAGTTTAAAACTATCTTTATCTCCCGCTCTATCCCAGGTATACCTATAAATTACAATCTTCGGTTTAGTTTCTATCATCTCAGCTGGAAGAGACACTATAAAAATAATACCTTTAATATCTGGATCATTAATTAGCAAATTTCTTTCTATGCTTACATTAAGAATTACTTGTTCTTGATCACTAGACCATTTAGCAGCAAAACAACTATCTTCATCACTAAAATATAGACCATCTTTAAGCTGATCTATACGCCTTATGTAAAAAGTTTTAGGTTGACGAGAAAAAGTAAGTATTGTTGAAATTTTGGGAGTATGTTGCTGATTTTTAAAGCTGTTTTCTCCTTCGCTTTGTCTTATGGCATTTGCAGGCAACCTTAAGATTAGCCTGTGCGGTGAACAGTTCCGATATCTAAATATTTTGCCATATATAGACTCATTAGGCTGTACACTGATGCCAAAGGCTTTGTCCCTCCGAACCTCGCAAAAGTTTTTTCCCTTTACCATTTTTGACAGCGTCGGCAAGAAAAAAAGACCAACAATGGCGAATGGAATCATCAAACACAATAAATACTGATAGCGATGGCTGATTTTCATATAAAAGTGTCTTACTTAACTGATTAATAAAAACGATTAATAAAAACGATGATTTCAACTAAATCCATAAGCACTACCGCCGTATTAAGGATTTACCAAAGTCTTTTTGCACGGAATTTTATCTCTAATTACCCTATAACTTCTTAAAAACCAGGACAATTTCCTATGTGACACTTCCTAAAGTGTCGTATTTGTCTCATAATAATTCAAGAGGGTACTTGACATAGCTAATGTTGATATGAGACCCCCCTGAGGGGACGATATGAGCCTTCAAAATATTATATAAGGTTTGAGGTCAATGTTATTATACGCGATACAGTAGCAATCCAACTTCTGTCTTACCTGCTCTGTGATCGCTACTCCCTGCTCCCTGCTCCCTAAAACCCAGAACTTTGTACCATATCCAATTGAGAACCGCTATAAATAATAATAAGATTAGCCGGAATACTTATGAAAGCGATTCTCTACACACAATACGGATCACCCGATGTTCTGAAGCTCAAAGAGATAGAAAAACCCATCCCTAAGGAGGATGAAGTATTAGTAAAAATTCATAGCGCATCCGCCAATGCAGGTGACTGGCATTTACTAAGAGGAAAACCCTTCTTGATCCGCGTAATGGGCTTTGGGCTTCTAAAACCAAAAAACCAGATATTGGGAGCAGACATAGCAGGGCGGGTTGAAGCCGTTGGCAAAAACGTAGAGCAGTTTAAGCCAGGTGATCAAGTATTCGGGGACATATCCGAGGGTGGTTTCGGCGGTTTTGCCGAGTATGTATGTGCTAAGGAAAGTGCATTAGTCTTGAAACCCGCTAATATGACCTTCGAGGAAGTGGCAGCAGTACCCGCAGCCGCACTCACCGCCCTGCAAGGTCTTCGGGACCAAGGACAGATTCAGCCAGGGCAAAAGGTTTTAATTAATGGTGCCTCTGGTGGTGTGGGTACCTTTGCCGTCCAAATTGCCCAATCCTTCGGAGCCGAAGTGACTGGGGTGTGCAGCACCAGGAATTTAGACATGGTGCGCTCCATTGGTGCAGACCATGTGATTGATTACACTAAAGAAGATTTCACCAAAAATGGCCAGCATTATGACCTGATTCTTGATGCTGCCGCCTATCGTTCCATTTTGGATTACAAGGGTATATTAACTCCCAACGGAATTTATGTCTTTGTCGGAGGTTCCACAGCTCAACTTTTCCAACTTATGTTCCTAGGACCATGGATTTCCATGACCGGAAGGAAGAAAATCGTGTCCCTGTTTATGGAACCAAACCATAAGGATTTGGTGTTTATCAAAGAGCTTCTTGAAACCGGCAAAATAACAGTTGTTATCGATAGAAGATACAGCTTAAGTGAAGTGCCTGAAGCGATCAGATATCTTGAACAAGGACACGCTAGAGGTAAAGTTGTAATAACCTTGGAAGATAATTGAGTAGGGAATCGGGAATCGGGAATCGGGAATCGGGAATCGGGAATCGGGTTTTACATCTCAAATGAAAATGCGATATATCCCAGTACCCTATTGCCTATTGCCTATTGCCTATTGCCTATTGCCTATTGCCTAAAGTACAACCCTAGGATTCCTCATCCAACGATTCCTCATCTATCGGATTACCGACATCAAAAACAATCACAAATTTAGCATCGGGCATCAGCCGTTTCAGAGCCTTTAAATGACCGTCGGCATCAGAGCGGTTGCGGAACCGACCAACAACGACTCGCTGCATCTTGGGTAATAGCCGCATGATCACCCATGGATGAAGGCGTTCAGAATAAGTCATAATAAAAGTATCTCCTGTCATAGGGGACCCAAGGCTAGCCCGTAGATTTGTACGTTTCCCGGGCTAGCTCTTGAGGTGGAAGTTTTACCAACCACTCTTTTATATTAACACAAATAATCTTTTAGTGTAACATATTTTGAAAATTTTTGTAACAAATTTGTAGGGAGTAGGGAGTAGGGAATAGGGTCAAGATATGTGAGGAGTTTTTTGGATTTTGGTGATATTTTGATCTATAGCGCTTATTGCATTTATGAGGTACGCTTTTGAGCCTCAAAGTCCCCCTTATTAAGGGGGATTTAGGGGGATCCCTTTGTAGCTGATGGGAGAGAGAATTGTTATAGTTAGATGTGCTATAAAAAAAATGCGATTGACGGAACGTCACGCTACGCGAACGCTCTTTAAGTATTTAGTTCTAATAAAAGCTAGATGATTGAAAACAATAAAAATCAGTCAACAGTCGGTATTGCAGCTATAGGTTATTATATTCCTTCGGGAGTTATGACTAGCGAGGCGATCGCCAAACTAGCAGATATACCCCTGTGGGTTTTGAAAGAAAAAATAGGAATGGAAAAAAAAACAATTGCTGCCGAAGACGAACATCCCAGCGATAGGGGAATTAAAGCAGCAATGTCGGCGATCAAAAAAGCCAAAATAAAACCAGAACAAATAGATCTAATTGCTTATTGCGGGGTAGGATATTACGATTACAGATTTTGGTCTCCGGCAGCAAAAATCCAAGCTGCCATTGGTGCTAACAATGCTCATGGTTTTGAAATTAGAAATTTCTGTAACAGCGGTAACTTAGGTATTCATATTTGCCGGAACATGTTGCTGGCAGATAATAGTTTAAATTATGCTTTAGTTGTTTGTAGTGATAAATTATCCCAGCTGCTAAATTACTCGGATAAAAATAGCAATTCTCTTCTTTTTTTCGCCGACGGTGCCGCCGCTGCATTACTAAAAAAAGGAGAGTCTAGCAACAAAATTCTATCCTATTATGGTATAAATGATGGCAAATTAGCTGATTTGGTTCGAGTTCCCTTGGGGGGGACAAAATTGCCTGTAAAAAATGAAAATATTGACTTAGCACTTAATTATGTCAAAGTAGAGGATCGCCATCAATTAGAACAAACTTTATCACAAATCTATTTAAACAATTACAAAAAAGTAATCACCACTGCATTGCAAAAAAGTGGATTCTCTCTAAATCAAATAGATTTTTTATTTACCAATCAGATCAAAAAAAGCTTATTAGCTAAGCTTCTTGACGTACTAAACTTAACTGAAAAGAATACATTTATTTCCTTAAAAAACTGCGGCCATTTGGGAGCGACAGATACTTTATTGGGTTTGGCTAAGACTATAGAGTTGCATAAAATCAAGCCTGGTAATTTAGTAGTTTTAGCCAGTAGTGCTGCCGGGTTTTCCTGGGGAGCAACTGCGATTAAATATTAAAATAATCATTATTAAACTAATTTTAACTTCTCTCGGCTATCCTAGACAGATTACAGTAAATGAGTAATTTAAATGAGCTTAACCCCTTAAATAGCAAGGGATTAAACAAAATAAAAAGCCATTGTATTGATCCAGTCGCTCATGGGGTAAACTCCCATGAGCGCGCTGTATCGCTTTTATTAAAATTGCATTTTTAAACACTTAAAAAGCAGGAATTTCCTGTAGGGTGGGCAGTGGATCACACGATCCCAAACCTGGCCATCAGGTAGCTAGGCACTGCCCACCATCGAATTAATCATAATCGTTATACTTCTCAAAATATCAAATCGAACCTATGGAATTATCGGCACCGGTGCTATTGGCGGATTCTACGGTGCCAAACTGCAAAAAGCCGGTCATCAAGTCAGCTTTTTACTGCGTAGCGACTACCACCATGTCGCCGAAAACGGTTTAATTGTAAAATCAGTAGATGGTGATTTTACTCTGCCGGAAGTAGATGCCTACAACGATGTCAAAAAAATGCCGAATTGCGATGTCATTGTAGTGGCATTAAAAGCGACGCAAAATTATGTTTTGACAGAGCTATTGCCGCCATTAATAAATGAAAATACCGTAGTGTTGCTCTTACAAAACGGCATCAATCTTGAACCAGAAATTTACAAAATTATAGGATAAAATACCATCATCAGTGGGTTATGTTTTGTCTGTTCTAATAAAATAGGGCAGGGTCAGATTCACCACATCGACTATGGTATCATTACCCTAGGGCAATATGCTCCTAACCATCAAGCTACTGGCATTACAGAACAAATCAGCCAAATTGCTAGGGATTTTGAAGCCGCAGGGATTACTATTGAATTGAGCGGAGATTTGCTTTTAGCTAGGTGGAAAAAGTTAGTGTGGAATATTCCTTATAATAGTCTTTCCGTGATTTTAAATGCCAGAACAGATCAAATTATGGCCAATGCCGATACGCGGCTTTTAGCAGAACAAGTAATGAGGGAAGTGGCAGTGGGGGCAAAGACTTGCGGACGGATAATAGGCGATCGCTTTATCCAAAAAATGCTCGACCATACGGAAAAAATGAAACCTTCTTTAACCAGCATGAAACTGGATTATGATGGAAAAAAACCTTTGGAAGTTGAGGCAATTGTGGGCAATGCTTTACGGATGGCAAGCAAAGCAGGAGTTGATTTGCCCATGATTTCTATGCTTTATCAACAGTTGAAGTTTTTGGATATTAGGAATCGGCTAGGCACTGCCCACCATAGGTAAGCATATGCGCTACGCGCACGCTAAGCGAACAGCCGTCAGCGGTCAGCTGTCAGTAAATAATGTAGGGTGGGCAGTGCATCAGACAGATTCCAAACCTTGCCATTAGATTGATAAGCACTGCCCACCATAGGATCAATCATAAGTTTATGTAGGGTGGGCAGTGCATTAGACAGATTCCAAACCTTGCCATTAGATTGATAAGCACTGCCCACCATAGGATCAATCACTCCCGACTCCCGACTCCCTACACAGTCACCGAGGGTTTACTGCTGACATTTTCCACTAAATTGTCAGCAATCCCCGTCTCAGGAAATGCGCGCTTAATCACATAGGATTCTAACAATGTGCGCAGCCAACTTGGACACCAGCGACGCTGACAGAACTCCAATAACTTTCTCTCGAAACTCCCCTCTTGAGTTGACCACTTAGCCGGGAGTTGACGATTCTCAATCACCCACCTCCAAATCGACCACATTGAAGGATCATCCTTACCCAAATTCCACTTTTTGACTTGACGATTGAACACATCTCGTACAGATTCTTCATTCCATTTAAATACGTAAAATGGCACATCATCCTGGTCAAACCGAGTGATCTGTCGAGGATTGAGGAAAGTGATTCTAGATTTAGGTTCCAGGAAAATTGTCTCGCCTAAGTCCGTTGCCTGCATACATAAATCAGTATGACTCGCCAAGCTATCAAAGATTTCATCCAGTTCAATAGACTTGATCAGAGAATGACGAGCTAGGATACAATGAAACTCTACAGAATCTACTGGGGTACGATGTAAATCCTGCTCAACATCCCGTAATTGAGTACCATAGAGCAACTGCTTTTGCTCAAACCACTTTTTACCATGCTTTCTTTGGTGAAACTTGGTTTTAATCCCAGCAACATGTACCTCAATATCCGGAGAGCCTGGTTGCCCCTGTAAAATTAGAGGAGCAACAATACCAGCTTGCTCTTGTTCAGCACACTCAACCAAACGTTTTAACCAACCAGGCTCTACAATCACATCATTGTCAATAAAAACAATGTAATCCGCATCCTTAACAAACGGTAGAGCTATGTTACGAGCAACATTCGATCTCAAATAGCGTCCGCGATGGATCAAAGTCATGAATTCGTGTTTATCTGCCTGCTGTTGCAGATACTCATGCACTTGGGATGGAGCATTACCATCTACATAGATTAGGTCAAAAGGATAAGAGGAATAATCAGCAATAATACTGTCTAGGGAAGGCTTTGTTAAACTAAACCGCTCCCTCTGAGTCACGATTAATGTTACCTTAGATAAACCCATAAGCTGATAGATTAACCACGTTATGATGTGCTTAAAGTGTATCAGTTACAAGCAAAAAAAGCCCACTACTTTAGTATTACTAAATCAAGAAATTCTGGATAATTATCGCCGTTCTTATAGTAATTCTGACTCCCCATCTCCCTATCTCCCCATCAGGGTAGGTTTTTTACTTTGACCTCAGGTGTGGGGTGACCGGGTGTGGGGTGACCGGGTGTGGGGGATAAGAAAGCGATGCAGCGCTTTTTCAGGTGCGACCCGTGGCGAATTTAATTCTTAATAGGTCAAGCGCACCTAAGTTGTTTTCCTTTTCTTATCCCTGTGTACCGCCCCCGACCGGTCAGGGGTTGGGGGTGGGTTTGACCCAAATGTAAAAAACCTACCCAAGTGAGCTACTCCCTACTCCCTACTAAATTCGCCCATTCTCGATTCTAAATTCTAAATTCTAAATTCTAACTTCTAACTTCTAACTTCTAACTTCTAAATTCCCCACACCTCCCACACCTCCCACACTTCCCTCTCTTTCCCTACTCCCGATTCCCGATTCCCGATTCCCGACTCCCGACTCCCGATTCCCGATTCCCTACTCCCTACTCCCTACTCCACTAGTAACTTTATGGTTCTCTGCTGGGGTTTGATCCACAGGAGTATCTACCGCTGAATACCCCCTACCAATATCCACGGGAACAGGGGGTTGTAGCTGCTTGATATCATTGATAACTGCTCCCAACAGTACCTCGTTTTCATCTAACTCTTCGATCACCTGAGATAAAATACTTCCCTGGGTATAGCCTGGTCGAGTTACTAACACAATCCCATCAGTAAATGGTTGTAGTAATAGGGCATCATTACAACGGGACAGACTAGGGGAATCAACCACAACAAAATCAAAGCGACCACGAGCATCTTCCAGCAAATGCTTCATTTCACTCGATTCTAGGATCCCCGCAGCTTTGCGCAGGGGCCCAAGACTAGGGAGAATGTAGAGATTTTCAAAATCTTGGGCTAAATGAATACATTCACTCTTAGAGCCATAGAAGCGCAAAGGTTCCAGTGGAGCGTCCATCAGGTGAATCACTTCTTGAGCTTGAGCTACAGAATGCGATCGCAAATCCCCTTCTACCAACAGAGTACGCATACCGGCTTGGGCAGATGCGATCGCTAAATTGTAAGCCACGATCGTCTTTCCTTCATTCCCTGCCGTACTAGTCACCAACACCACTTTTACCGCAGGTTCCTCCCGCAGACGAAGATTAGTGCGGAACCGTTCGTAGAACTCTAACTCCAAAGCCTCTGGTTGGGTTATTATAGCAGCTTCACCCCGGTAGGACTTGAGACCGATTGTCGGTAAATCCCCCAGTAATGGCACACCATTGTCCCGAAGTATGGGCTTAACATCCTCTGGCGTGTATAAAGTATTATCCAGGGTTGATAGCAGCAGAATCACACCAGCACCTACAACAATACCGATTACACCACCTATTGCCAAAGTAACGATCGGATTACTTTCTGTCTGGGCCTGAAGTGCTCTCGGTTCTGAAATCCCAGCGATCGCAAGACTACTCTCAGTCTCCGCCTCTGCTATTTTGCTATCTGCTAATGCCGCCTGCAACCGATTGTAAAATTCCTGCTTAAAAGCAACTTGCTGAGCCAGTCGCCCTCGCTCCAGCTGCTTATTGGGCAGCTGCTGATATTGCTGTCTTAGTTCTTTTTCCGTTCTTTGGGTAGCTGCCAACTGCCGTTGAAGTGATTCCCGCTGGGTTTGCAGAGCTACCAACTGATTAGCCAGTGCCTGCCGTGCTGGGTCCAGGGTACTGTCTTGGCGGATTTGACTGGGCAATGGAGAGGTAAACCCATTACCACCGAGAACTTCAGCCGCACGTGCCTGAAGTAAGGTCTCATAAGTCTGTTGCTGTTTGCGCAACTCAATCATAGTTGGATGTTGCGGACGCAACTGCCCCTTGAGCAGTTCCATCTGTGTCTCAGTATCCAGAATCTGAGCTCGCAGACTAGCAATAATCGGGTCAGCACTAAGGGCAGAAGACGTGTAAGCTTGGTCAGGGGTCAAACCTAGCCGTTCGATTAGGCTAGAATATTGAGCCTCAACCCCCTCTAGCTGTATCTCGAGACTACGTTGTTGCTGTTGGCTACCAGTAATTCCACCCACTAACGTCCCATCTTGAGCAGCAAATAAAGCTGGTCCTTGTAGGCGGTCATACTGTTCCAGTTTTTGTTCCGCTTCCCTTAGTTCCGCCTCCGCCTTAGGTAAACGTTCTTCTATCACTTCAATAATCCGTCTTAGTTGTGATGTGTTGATAAAACGGCTCTGTTCCACCATTTTCTTCATCAGCATGTCAACGATGGCTGCAGAAATTTCCTTATTCTTATCCCTATAGATTACCGAAATAAATTGTGCTCCTTCTGCTTTTGGCAATTTCACCTGTGTATTTTTAACAATGTCTTTGGAGCTGACTTGCATCCCAGCTGCTACTTCCTTCACCACATTGTCTGCCAGCAGCGTTCCCTGTGTCAGCACTTGTTTACCTTGTTCTGAAATCTGTACCCCTGTCTGGGAAAATACTTTCACAGGAGTGGTATATATCAAGCGACCTTCAGCTCGGTAAATCGGAGGTGGCGTTGGCTGTATAGCCACAATCCCGGATATGCCAGTAATCAGGAAAAACGTGGCAAAGCCGATTAACTTATGCTGATTGAGAGCAATCAGGTAACGTGTGACAAAAGGGGGAGTCATAAGTTGTTTCCGCTATTGTTAAGGCAGCAGTCATAGAAAAATCCTGTAGCCTATTCCTATTTTTACCGCTGAGTCAACAGGGACTCTGAGCACCAGTTACAAACCGAGACAGGTAGTGGAGTTTTCTGTCCATTCATTAAGGTATCCGGAGATTTTCGTGCTGTCGATGGAAAAGCTAACACACCAGGGGAGAGGTACCATGGATTTCTGCTCCTGTCATACCCAAACCTTATCAAAACAGTTCTGGTATTTCCTCAAAAAACCTCCGGAATCCCAGAAAATCGTTGAAGGGTCGAGTCACTAGACTCAGAGCGGCAGAAATCTTAGCAACAAGACTTCGACCCACCACGATCACATCTTCATCTTGAAGTGGCACGTTTTGGGAAACATCACCCTTTAGTAGCTTTTCTCCGTCTAGTTTTTGAGTCACCGCTTTGCCCTGTTCTGGATCAAAACGAATTAAGGCAATGCTATCCAAGTCAGCATCATCTGGGTTAGGAGAAATTGCTGTTAAGGCATCAATAAACGTACTACCATTAGCTAATGTCAAGTTGCCAATCGTCCCATTAGGATAGCTCAACACTCGAACGCTGATTTGTTGTTGAGCTAGGTTAGAACGAGCTACCAGCTGCCTATCATAATCGGTAGTATTACCCACCTCCAACTTTCGCACAATAATAGCATCCCCATCCCGGAGGTTCAATTCCGATGGAGTTGTCCCATTTTGCAGCGGTGTCAGCAAGTCAATTTCTCGCTCAATGATAGAATTATTCACCACCGACTTACGACGAATCAAAATAGTCCGCAAATCAGCAATGGTAGTCGTACCACCCGCAGCAGTAAGGGCTTGATTCGGTTGAGTTCCTGCTGGCAGGGGGTAATAGCCTGGTCGAAACACCTCACCACTCACCGTAATCTGAACAGCCGGTGTACTCAGTAGGCTCACAACTACTTCAGGATCAATCACAAATTCATTTAAGACCTTTTGAATTAAATCTTGAGCCGCCTCTAGAGTAAGTCCCACCACTCGTAGCTTACCGAACAGCGGTACCACAATATTTCCGTCAGAATCAATAGCACTTTGAAAAGCCAGATTCGGAAAGTTTGTCACACTCACTGCGATTACATCTTCTCGCCCTAGGTAGTGGCGATTAAATTCATCAGATGGACTCACCTGTGACAGAGTCTCTGGGTAGCCCAAAGGAGGTAACATTTCCTCCAACTGTTCCAATGGATTCTCCTCTGAGACCGGTTCAGGGTTGCTCAACGGTGGTGGCGGTGGCAACGTTTCCGTTACCTTTATGGTCTCAGGAGTGGTCTCAGGGGTGGTCTCAGGGGTTTCCAGTTCAGTCCTTTCCCTTTCCCCTGATTCAACAGTTTCCGTTGTTTCCCGTTCCATGGAACTAAACGTAGGCAACTGAGCGCGATCGCTAATCCCATCCCCAAGATTTTGCACCGATGTCGGTAAATTTCCGACAAGCTTAGCCCAACCAGGGCTAAGCCAGACTCCAGAACTAACCAGCCATAATAATACGGTACCCCCAAACAAAGATAAAGTAAGAACTTGGTTGCCAAACCTGTGGGTGTCAGTTGTCATGTTCCAATGGTCAAATATAATCTCAAGTCTGAAATCTCAAGTCTGAAGTGGCAAGTCTAAAATGATAAGTCTGAAGTGGCAAGTCTGAAGTGGCAAGTCTGAAGTGGCAAGTCTGACGTTTAACTTCTTGTTGTGGATAAACTTTTTAGTCAACCCTAAGTGTTCCAGCAATAAATCCATTTCATCCTTTATCCTTGATCCCTCATCCTTGAGCCTTCATCTTGGAGCCTTCATTCTTCATCCTTCATCCTTGAGCCTTCATCTTTGATTGTTGATCCTTCATACTTTGTATACTACTAGCTTCCTCAGCCAAAGGATCGCTCATCAAAGCAGTTTGAATCATTTTACTGAGAGATTCGGCTATTGGCCTAGAATTTTCAATATCACCCAAAGGTTCTATGGGAATTTGGATATTCACCGCAACCCAAGGCACCCGTTTGCGATGTAACTGGGCCAGTTGATCAACCCAGAACCAACGGCTAGGAGCAGGATTACCACCCTCTGGCCAGGCATACCATTGTACTATCGCGAAGGTTTGCCGCTGATTCCAGGCACGAAAGAAACGGGCGTTAACAACACTTTTGGGGTGGCTTTTGGGCTTGGTTGTGATGGTCGGATCAGCCTGGGTCTTCCCCTCAACATCAGATGTGTTGACCACAAACTTGATTTGGCTATAAGAATCGATCTTCCATTGTCCCGATCTTTGTCTCATAAATCCGCTAATATCTTCCCATTCTACCTGTGGCTGGGATTTAGGACCATTTTGGGGAAGCAAAAATAACCACACTGGTTTTTGTTGATCCTGCTCTATGAACTGCAAAGACCATTTATGGCCGCCAATCCTGATGGTTTGTTGCTTAACAGTTTGCCAGTCAGATAGTTCTATTCCTGTCTTGCGGATAGCTTTTATCTTTTGGAGGTTAGTCACTGGTGGCAGTTTTGCCCAAGGCCAGTTTCCTGTCCAGTAACCCGGTACTGCTCCCATTATTACCAAGACTAACAGCAACACCAGTAAGACTCCCCTGGAGATTTGCCAGGGCTGGATTAACTTTATTAAACTTACTGATTTCATCATTCTATAGCCTTTATCAGACTTATGAGGTACACATATTTTTTTTCCCTATTCCCTGTTCCCAGATCCGCTGTTCCCTAAAATCCCAAAATTGTGTACCTCACCCAATTAAAAACTATAACGTTTAATCTTCATTGTTAGCCAAGGGAGTCAAGTTTGGTGTCTGAGGGAAAGTATTTTTCAATGAACTTCATTAATAGAACCAGCATCACTAACATCATGGCTGAATAGAGGTCACCGCCCCAGCTTTCATGGAGCCAATGAAATGCGTTATCTTGTCCACTGCCATGGAAAAAGGTAAGCACACTATTGCGGACAATATTAGCACTAACACTTATAACCACCGCACCAGATAACAGCCAAATAGTCTTTAGGCGTGACTCAATAGCACCGCTCCAGTAAAGCAACATCAAACTCACATACAGGCAAGTAAATAACATCTTAAGACCAGCACAGTGGGGCGCTACCTCAACAATTCGTTCACTTACGAACAAGTTAATCCCTTCCAGTCTGACATTCATCCCAAACTGAGTCAGAATAAAGGCAGCCATGGCAGCAATAAAGCGTTGTAGGGGCAAGATATAAGGTTCAATCAAATAGGGAACTGCTGTTGGAGTTGCCAAAGCCACTAGCAGCAGGGGAAAACTTTGTAGCTTAAAGCCACCAATCCCTTTTAACCATAGGCTCATACCAGCTAAAACCATGGGAAACGATAAATTTACCAGTTCTGATTGACCGCTAAGATAGCTTACTGCTCCAATTATCAGTAAGACTACACCAAAGGGATGGGCTGTATCAGTCAGCTTATGCCACCGTCGTCGGTTCGTCCAGACAATATGGGCAGCAAACGGTAGCCCAATCAAACCATGGCTAAAGTATTCATGGGTAATGCTGATACTTTTGTTGAGCCAGCCATTATACCAATGCATCAGCACAGGACCATAAATAATGACTAGTAAAACGATGATACAACCGTCCAGTAGATAGCGATCAATGGCAATAGGAATTTTGCGTCCAATTTGCATAGTTTAATGATTAATAACTAATGGCTCAAGCACGCCTAATAAATTAGCTAACCCATCAACAACCTGCTCAATCTGCTCCTTGCTCAAGTTGGGATAAATTGGTAGAGATAAAATCTCATTGCACAGAGCTTCGGCATGGGGAAAGTCACCGGCTTGATATCCCAAGTATTTGTAAGCTGGCTGGAGATGGCAAGGAATTGGATAATGAATACCGGTTTGAATTCCCACTGAGGCCAGAGCATCCTGGATGCTCTGTCGGTTAAAGGGACATTGTTGACCCACCCTAATCACATAAAGGTGGTAGACATGACCTGACCCGCTGTGGTTTTCTATGGGCACAATCCCGTGACCTTCCAAAGCCTTGAGTAGATTGTCGTACTGCCCAGCTGCCCAGTAGCGTGACTGGTTCCACTCAGTCAAATAAGGCAGTTTGACATTGAGGATAGCAGCTTGTAACGTGTCTAAACGGCTATTTTTGCCGATATCGGTATGAAAATATTTGCGAGGTGCCCCGTAATTGCGAAGCGATCGCACTTTTTCTGCCACAGTAGCATCATTAGTGATTACCATGCCACCGTTACCAAAGGCACCCAAGTTTTTACTGGGGTAGAAACTAAATGCTGCCGCCTTGCCCACAGAACCAGCATAATAATCCTCTCGCTGTGCTAAGTGAGCTTGTGCTGCGTCTTCAAAAATCAGTAAGTTGTGGGCATCAGCAAATGCGATTAACTCACTCGGGGATACCATCTGACCGTAAAGGTGCACAGGGACAATTGCCTTGGTTTTGGCTGTAATGGCTTGTTTGGCAATATTGAGATCAATTAGGGCAGTAAGGGGGTTGCAATCCACCAAAATTGGCGTAGCACCAGCAGCTATGATCCCAATCACTGTAGCGATAAAAGTGTTAGCAGGACAAATCACTTCATCCCCAGCACTAATGCCACAGGCTTGTAATCCGAGTGCGATCGCATCGGTGCCAGATCCCACCCCGATACCGTATTGGACACCACAAGCAGCCGCAAATGCTGTCTCAAAATTCATCAAGGCTTTACCAAGAACAAAATCTCCCTGCTGCACTACAGATTGAATTGCCTGGTCTAGCTCAGTTTGAATAGGTCGGTGTTGTTGAGCTAGTGAAACGAAGGGAACTTTGACCGGAACTTGGTAACTCATCTATTTGTATAGGAATTGATAGTACACTGTATCAGGGTTAACAGCAAAGATTCACATCATTCTTCTCTTCTTGAATGTAAGTCGAATTCCACATGAGTTAACACACTATAACTGTCAAGATTTCGTAAAGTTTTAGCCACTGGTAGGAGTGAGGAATTGGGGCTTTGACCATAGCAGAAGTTCACTGACTCTCGGAACATGGTATATAGATAAAGCGATCAGCCAATGAGGTGTAAGCTTAAGAGTTTTCGTGGTTTGTCCGCCATTGTCCCATCCCCGGTTTACCCATCCCTACCGTTCTTGATTACAGCGTTCCCAAAACCATCGTGGCATGACACATCATCACCAAAAACCATCAAACATCTTACCCAAAAGTGGGCTTTTACTTTACTTTAGGGGGAATTGGGTAAGATTTTATGGTTCTGAATTCCTCTGGTTTACCAAACTTAGTCATGAAGGAGTGCTGAGTACAGAGTGTGGTGAATATCCCCTGCTGACCAATCCGGTTGCTTCGCGCTTATTCGTTGGACTAAGCACCGTGCTGTTGCGGACGCTTATTTTTGTAAGCCTGGGTCTTATCTTCCCTTTTCTTTACCATTTATTCACAAATTTCTTCACAAAGTCTTTACTGATTTTTTATTTTGGGCTAACCACTTAAGTCAAGATAGTTAGGAGACCCCTTTCCTTGATAGCCTGATTCCAAATCCATGTTTATAGCCCCCTATCTTGATGCACTAGCTGATGGGGGTTTCCACATTATTTACCAAAACTAGCTCCTAGGTAGGTAAGGGATTTCAGATTTCTCGATAGAGTGTTATAAGAATTTTACATTTTCACATTTGATTAACATAATCTTTAAAATTATATAATTGAAAATTAATAGCTGTTTCTGATAAGCTTTCCGGTAGTTCCTTTAGAAAAACAGGTAGTGGGGCATGGTAACATAGCTCGAATCAATTTTTTCCTATGGTCTTATAGAGTTTCCATTTTATTTTTGAACAAAGCACCCTCTTGAAATAATACTTTCAGCTAGTTTGGCGTTCACAACTCATTTATAGCTATATATAAAATATATACCCTTATAATATAGAGATGCATCGCTATGAAAACATCAACACTTAAAAAAGTATCTAAAATTACAGCAGGAGTGCCATTTATGAATCTATTTACATCGGTTATGTATCTGCCTACGAATCTAGTGGTCAGTGCAGTTAATCCCTTAAAGTATCCAGAGAGTAATTTATTTAAATAAATCTTGGCTTCATTTTTTTTATTTAGCGCAAATTTATATCGTTATGTAATGGTATTTTTACCAGAGTTATCATCAATAATCAAGAAGGTAGCATACCAAGTATTTATATTATAAAATTGACGATGGCTAAGATGGCATCAGGAGTCCAACCAGTGAGTATGATAGTTTTGATACCTATATGAATAGAACCAAGAACAGGGAATGATCAGCTGGAGCTATCCTAAGCCTGAGGACTAATTATTGCCTGCTAAAGAAGGTCATAATAATTGAGTTTTTCTGTCTGTATTCTTAGAGATAAGAGCGCCTAAGCGCGTCTGTCTAACCTACTGCTCTATTGAGAGTAATAGCTTTTGGTATATTCGGTGTTGGTTCAATGCATAAGCATCAACAGACAAAGCCGATTGAGTATCTAGTCATCAAGGCTATAACGTCGAAAATTAAACCAAACGCTTTGAATGAGTAAAGTTTAAATTTTTCTCTTAAAGGTGAAAATTCAAACAGTAAAGTATGTAGGGTAATTAGACACCAGTTGCTAAGTAACTGATAGATAGAACTAACTAGATATAGTGTTTCTCAATGAATTGTAAAAAGCGATGCATCGCTTGTCCACCTGTCAAATCTTAACTTGACAGACTACTCGCTCTACCAATAACGTTCATGCGCATATTAATCTACTCCTATAATTATCATCCTGAACCCATAGGCATTGCCCCATTAATGACGGAACTAGCAGAAGGTTTGGTCAAGGCAGGACATCAAGTACGAGTCGTCACTAGTATGCCGAACTATCCCCAGCGCTGTATCTATGATAAATATCAGGGTAAGTGGTATCTGACTGAAGAAAGAAATGGAGTAATAATTCAACGCTCCTATGTCTGGATTCGACCAAAGCCTGGTGTAGTGACACGGATACTACTGGATGGTAGCTTCGTGGTGACTAGTTTGATTCAGGCTTTCCAGGGCTGGCGACCTGATGTAATTCTGCTGACAGTACCGTCGCTGCCGGTTAGTGTGCCAGCTGCTTTACTCGGTTGGTTGTACAACTGCCCAGTATTACTGAATTTACAGGATATTTTGCCAGAAGCTGCTGTACAGGTTGGTCTAATTAGAAACAAACTAGCCATCCGTATCTTTGAAGCTTTAGAGAAGTTTGCCTACCACACTGCTCATAGAATCAGTGTTATTTCTGAGGGATTCGTTGACAATTTAGTCAGTAAAGGAGTACCTAAAGACAAAATTACCTGTATCCCCAACTGGGCGAATGTTAATGTTATCCGTCCCTTACCCAAAGAAGGAAATTCGTTTCGCACTGCTTACCATCTTGATGGCAAGTTTGTAGTACTGTATTCCGGTAATATTGCCCTGACTCAGGGATTGGAAACAGTAGTGAAGGCGGCTACTCTGGTCAGGCATATTCCAGAAATTGTCTTCGTCATTGTTGGAGAATCTAAGGCTCTACAGCAGCTACAGCAAGACTGTCAGACTTGCAAGGCTAGTAATGTCAAGCTTTTACCTTTCCAACCCCGAGAGAAGTTACCAGAAATGTTGGCAGCAGCAGATATAGGTTTAGTTGTGCAAAAGCGTAACGTTGTTTCCTTTAATATGCCCTCAAAAATTCAAGTGCTATTGGCTTGCGGACGACCCATCATTGCTTCTGTGCCTTTGAATGGAACTGCAGCGCGAGTTGTTCGAAAAAGTGGTGGCGGTGTAGTGGTACCACCACAACAGCCCCAGGCTTTAGCATCTGCAATTGTCGAATTGTATGAAAATCCTGAGCAGGGGGTATCTCTAGGTCAACAAGGTAGAAAATTTGCTCTGAAGCACTTCGCCTATCAAAACGCTCTCAACCGCTATGAAGCACTATTAACTCAAATTACTAAGAAGCCTAACCATAATTCACTGATTGAATTACAGCAGTTTTCAGATTTATAACCTAGGTCAGACCAGATAAACCAAATCAGATCCTGTCCCGTGGTACGTGGTAGTGTTCACCGATACTACTGGACTGGATCTCATCATCCAATTGGGAACTTCTATATATTTATATGTTTTCCCCTTGGCCTTTTACACCCAAGCCTTTTGACTTATTTCGTGCTGCTTCCAAGAGTAAACGTTGCTCAGCACGAGTAATTGCCTGGTAAGTCCCTTCCACATCTTTAACATCAACAGAAATCGAAGTAATTCCCCACTGCACCAACAAATCAATGAGTTCCGGATCCTGAACCGTAGCTTGACCACAAATTGAGCAAGGAATACCAGCTTCCTTTGCCATTTCGATTAATTGCTGAATTGCTTGCTTGACCACTGGATGGCACCCTGCCACCAGTGTTTCCAACTGCCTCTGTTCCCGATCAGCTCCTAGTAAAAGTTGCGTCAAATCATTAGTACCAATAGAAATTCCTTGAACACCTGCTCTAACATAGTCTGGTAGCAGAAACAACACAGATGGTACTTCTGCCATAATCCAAAGTTGAAAATCAGGATTATCAGTAAGTCCTACCTGTTCTACCCGACGGCGGCAAAAGGTAAACTCTTCCACAGTACGTACAAAGGGCAAAATCAGCCGTAAATTCCTGCAGCCGTAAGCATAAACCTCCTGTAAAGCTGCCAGTTCTACATCAAAGCTAGCTGGGTCACTCAGATAGCGACGAGTGCCACGTAGACCAAGCATCGGGTTAACTTCCGCTTCCGTTACCAGGTGATCCCCACTCAGGGATGGAAATTCATGGGAGCGCCAATCCGTGGAGCGATAAAATACAGGACGTGGTGCCAAGGTAACCGTAAATTGAACAATTAACTGAGCCAAGCGTTCTACCAACTCATGTTCATTGCCCTGTCTGTGCCACTGACTGGGGTGCAGATTATTCAAAATCTCCAACATCATCAGTTCTGAACGCAATAACCCCACTCCATCCACTGGCAAACCCACAATTTTTTCTAGGGAGTCCCGCTGGCTAAGATTAACCAATAGTTGAGTAGCAATGGGGAAAGTATTTTGAAAGTTAGAAGGTTGAAAGTTTACTTTTGCTTCCCTTTCTCTTAATCCTGAGCCATGCAATTTTTCAACCGGAAACCCTTGCTTAGTTCCTAGCCGATAAACTTCCCCCTGTCCCCCATCCACGAGTAGAGACTCCCCAGTTTCTACAATTTGGGTAATACCAGCCGCACCCACAACACAGGGAATACCAAGTTCTCTAGCAATAATCCCAGCATGACTAGTTATCCCTCCTTGTTCAGTAATAATAGCGGCTACGTGCTTGAGCCCAGGTAGCCAGTCAGGAGAAACACTTTGGGCAACCAAAATTCTACCAGAGAGGATTGCTGAGACGTTTTTGCCCTCACCCGATATCACATGAGCAGTGGCTTTAACTCTTCCTGGTGCTGCGGGTAATCCTCTCACAAGCATAGGCGTGATGGATGGGTTGACAGTGTGTTCACTAGAGTTGCTCCCAATGGAGTCCGATGAGGCTTCAAGCACATTGGGTCGGCTACTCACTTGTACAGACGTAAACAGCTTGCCGTAGGAAGTAGTAGAACCAACAGAGTAAGCTACATTGGAAGCATGATGTAACGGTTCAACCCTCAACTGGCTAGCATCCCACTTTTGCCCAGTTTGAGCACTAAATTTCGTAATTTGTAACTGTGGTTCTGAGTTTTCTGAGGTTTGCCATAGTGTCCACTCTAGGGAAAAGGTAGGACTAATATCAGCAACTAGACGCTGACTGATAGTAATTAGCTCTTGGAGGTATTTATCCTTTAGGGTGTACTGTTTTTGTTGCTCCTCACTGAGTAGATAGGCTTGCACAGTGTTCTGGGTTAGTGATAATGAGTCTGGTTCCAGACACAACCCATAGGCACGGGTTTTACGACCCAGTCGTGAGGCTAGCACAATACCAGTTTCGATCTCAATTTGGTAATAGTCTGGCACTACTTCCCCCTTCGCCAATGCAGTACCTAACCCCCAAGTCGCTTGGATGTAACCCTCAGCTTGGTTAATCTGGAGTTTACCAGAAGCGATCGCATCCCACATCGGTTGTATCAAGACTGCCAAATTGAGCTGCTGGAGACCAATACTATGCCGTTGCCAGTAAAATAGACTTCTGGCGCGAAATAGTTCTGCCCAAACCTGTTTTAAAGACAGTTCCATTGCGAGTGGTTGCCTAGGGCAAATATAGGATCCCAAAATTTTCTCTGGTAAGGTTGAAAAAATCTGGGGTTGATCTAATCTTGCCACTTCAGTTTCCCCAGTGTCCTGCTCAATTCCCGACCCTGGTGATGTCATGGATAAGGAAGGGTGAAAAATTGTTGCTGGGGCGAGTGTAGTTTCTGCTATCTCGGATAGGGTTGATGCCAACACCGAACCTAAAGTCGCCCCTTGAATTTTGTGACGAATTTGCTGAGCCACTTGCTGTAGCTGGCGAGGATTGTCTACATCTACGTAAAGATAAGAAGAAGGTAAATCAGCTAACAGGGGTTCAGACTCACCTAAAATTGCGATAAATTCCCACAATGCCTTTGCACTCACCACAAAGCCAGGTACAACCGGATAATCCCGTTGCCAGAGCTGACTTAAGTTAAAGGCTTCATTGCCCACCAAGGGATAGTCTGAAGGTTGAATCAGATCAAGAGAGTAAAGATTATCCACAAATCGCCGCCTAATCCTGTTATTCCTCCGGGATTTTGGCATCATATCTTGAAGGCATAATATCTCTTACCATTAATCACGTCGTATTCACCTAAATCGTTAATTAAAAATTGACTCTCAACCAAGAATGATAAGTCGTCAACTGGACATGATATTATTAATCCTTCCTATGCTTTGCATCACGCTCTTAGAAGCAGAAAACGGTAGAAATACTGAGGGATTCTTAGGGTTAGTCTTGGCATCTTTAGAAATATCATGCCAAATAAATCCCCAAAATTATGTTACAGGGAATTCAGACCCTTAAAAACGGTCTATTAAGTCTCTTTCTGAAATCGAACTGTCCCCTATGTGAGCGACCTGCCTCTGATGAATTGTGTGATTATTGCGAGCAGCAGTTACTCCGCTGCCAACTTGACAAAAATCAATTTTTATGTAATCAAAATCTCCCAGTGTTTGTCTGGGGCAATTACGGTGGTCCATTAAAACGATTACTTGCTGCCCTGAAATATGAAAACCAACCCCAGCTAGCACATCCCTTGGGCCATTGGCTGGGTAAAGCTTGGTTAAAATCCTCTGCCACCCGTAGCCAAAAGCAAAAATTAATAGTAGTTCCCATTCCCATGCACCCTACAAAAAAGCGACAAAGAGGTTACAACCAGGCAGAGCTAATTGCCCAAAGTTTTTGTGAATTCACTGGTTACAAACAAGCACCACTGGGTTTAGAAAGAGTCCGGGCAACTCAACCTCAGTTTAGTTTATCTGTCCAAGAGCGAGCGCAAAACCTAGCAGATGCCTTTATTATTGGTAAACACTTTCTCAGACATCATAGCACCTCACCCGTACTAATCCTAGATGATATCTACACCAGCGGAGCTACAGTCAAATCAGCCACCCAAACCCTGAGAAAGCATGGAATAACCGTATATGGGTCAGTTGCGATCGCAACATCTACAGCATCGGTAAAGTAATCAGAAAACTTGGATCAGTTGATGATGGGGTGATCGGGTGATCGGGTGATCGGGTGATCGGGTGATCGGGTGATCGGGTGATCGGGTGATCGGGTGATCGGGTGATCGGGTGATCGGGTAATTGAAATCTATAGATTTTCCCTGAAATTTGATTACTCAAGCAATGCTCTAGAAACAATAAAGCCTGTCAGTACCAAAGTTTTCAGTCACAGAGTCTTACTGACTGGTTTGAAATGCTTCACAATTTGCTGGGGATTCCCAATAACTACCACGCCGGGAGGGACAGACTTACGAACCACACTGCCTAAACCTACTACACTATTTTCCCCAATGTGTACCCCTTTCATCACCGTAGCTCTGGCTCCAATCCAGACATTTCGCTCAATCACAATCTCAGCTGAAACCTTTGGTCCTGGAGGACAGTGACGCAGGTGGGGTTGTAGGTTATGGTAATCGCTATCAGCAAGAAAGCAGTCAGAAATTAGACATTCATCTCCCACGGTAATTGAGCACTCGCAACCTATACAAGGCCCATTAAGCAGTACATTTGAACCAATATTGACGTTACCAGAACCATAGATAAATACCTCTTTACCCAAGCGAGAACCTGAGCCAATCACTACCTTAACGCTACCTGCTACCTGAAGAGAGCCTTTGATCTGCACTCCTTTGGCAAGGGTGAGATTGGGGTATCGAAACTGATAGTATAAACCCTTAGCCTCAAAATAAAGATGAGCGATAAATTTCAGAAATGGGTGATTAATCTGCTGCATGACACGAAATTGGTGAATCAAAAGGACTAAGTACTCTGTCAATTTAGTTTTGAGAGTTAGAGCAAGCTGTTAGGTGTTAATTTTTAGTGTTTAGGTGTTGGCTGAAGTGGGGTAAGGCTTCGGTGAATTTTTTTCACTGAATCTTTTTCACTTCTGTTGTCTAATGGTTCTGGTACTTAATACCTAGTGCTATCATGCCTAATGGCTAATGCCTAATCACTAATTACTCAAACCCAGTAACACAAGAGAGTAAGGATTAAATCTCACCGATGAGTACTTCAGTAGTCTTGTTGCTAGGGTCTTGCTCTTGACAGCGTTGGTATCTAAAGAAAACATGGGTAGCCTTTTTAGGCTTTCAGTGTCGGGAAAATCCAGTGCTCCCTCAATCCTGATGCTGGCAGGTTTGGCTGATTTATTGATCAACAATAGCGATCGCAGTTCATTGGACTGCTCTATTGCCATAGCCTCCACAAACTTATGGCCGCTCTGGGTGTACATCACCTTGCCAGTCAGGTACTTGATCGCCCAGGGAAATACAGTTGCAGCAGGTCGCAGATTATTACTTGGGTCGATCATGCCGTAATACTTATCCTTGAGATGCCAGGAGGTCGCCATGTCAATCCCAGCGTCAGCTAAATGTTTGAATACTGAAGCAAACCAAACCGCGCCGACATGGGTATTCTGACGGTCTTCACCAGAGTTCCATGAGTAGTTGATGTTATAGCAGAAGTCATTTGTCAGAAGTCATTTGTCAGAAGTAAAACTCTTGCGCTTACAAAGGGTGTGAGACTTTTGTCATGTCCTAACTGCCCTGGCGACTGCTATATATTCTCCTTTCTCGAAAGTAGACCATCCGGATCTGTAGCCATCCAACTGGGCCAGCGGGGAATGTTTTGGATAATGGTAGGCTTTTGGGGATAAGAGGCATCGTAGCAGGCTTGAATTTTTGCCTCGTCCCAGCTTTTCGTAGCTCGGTTAGTCCAACGTTCCCATAGATCGATATGGTGAATACGAATTAACCTGATATCCAGTTCCGCCAAATGCTTCTGGAAAACCTAGTCTGATGCCTTTTCCAGAATAGTAATTTCGTAGTCGTTGGAGCCAAAGGTGAAGGGTGTAGTTTGTGCGACTGGCTTTGCCCAATCCACCCTAACTTTAGTTTTAATTGACTTTCCGGACAACCACAAATTTTGTATTGGTGATGCTCTTACCGAATTAGTAGCGCTTTGCTTATCAAAGAGTCTTGGTAAGAGGAATGCGATCGCAGCGCCAGATAAAGCTAGCTGGAGTAATGTTCTACGTTTCATCGCTTATGACTTCACTAAACTATCACTAGATCTGTATAAGTAGGGTTTGGACTTAGTTTCTACCCCATTCACCACCAAACCCAACAGTTGAGCATTGTGCTGAGCCAGTTGTTCCAAGCTGTCACTGACAAAGTCACGCTTACTAATCTCAGGTCGAACAACAAACAACAAATTACCGATGACAGCAGCCATCAGGGCAGTTTCACTGGTCATACTGACCGGAGCACTGTCAATCAAAACATAGTCATAGTCACCCGATTCCTCCGCAGTAGCTAGGCTCTGCTCAAATTTACCCTGGGTCACCAGCTCCACAATTTTGCCTTTTTTGTGGGAGGTAGGCAGTAAGTCAAGACTCGGTTGGATCTTCACCGGCTGTCCGGGTTTGAGGGGGTCATGGTGATGACCCAAGCGCTGAGAAAGGGTTGCCTGTCGGAAATCTCCATCCACTACCAAGACCCGAAACCCTAAATCTACCAGAGCTGTCGCCAATCCCAGAGTGACAGTAGTTTTGCCTTCTGAGACCATCGCGCTAGTAATCAAGATGCGACGGTCCTCCCCAGAGCGTAAGCTAATCACCGATGCTAGTCGCTGAAACTCTACATCCGTTTCTGTACCCAGCTCTAATCCCATACCAGCGTGCCTCAGATGAGGGATATTGACCACCATCGGGAACTTGATTGCCTGTAGGTCTTTGGGACTCAGCAGTGGGTTGCGCCGTTCTAGAAGCAATACCAGCGCTATACTACCCACTGCCGATGCCAGAAAACCATTAGCTATGATTAACAACTTCTTCGGACCAGCAGGCTTCTCGTCAACAGTGGGAGGGTCAAGCACCTGTACATTGGGATAAGCACTAAACGCATCAAGATTGACTTGCTCCATTTGAGCAACTAAACCGTTATAGACTCCCGCAGCCACATCGTACTGTCGCGTTAGTTCCAGCAGCCTAGACTGATGGACAGGAATCACCGTTAAAGTATTTTTCATCTGGTCAATCTGCTGCTGTAATTGCTCCGCTTGTTGTTGTTGACCACTAGCAGCACTTTCCGCCAGAATCAGTTGCTGGATTAACATTGCTCTTCCTTGAGCACTATCAGTTAGCGTCGGGTCTACTAACGTATCACCAGCTGCTAGAAAGATGTACTGTTGAATCTGCTGCTGCAACTGCTCACGTTGTAGCAGCAGATTTTGGATCTCAGGATGAGCATAAGTATAAGTAGCTTGAGCTTTGACCAAAGTCGCTTCCAGTTCAGTCAACTGCTGCCGCACAAACTGGTAATCCCGGTTTTCTGCTAGACCTAGAGAGCGGATTGCTTGCTTAGGAGTAAGACCCAAACGAGTCGATAGGATTTGAAGCTGATGTTGACTAGCTTGAGCTTCAGCTTGAGCCTGAGCTTGGCTAATACTCAGATCAGTAATTGCCCTCACCAGTCCTTCAGTTTGGGCTTCGCTATTCACTAAACCAGAGGATTCCTGAAACTTTGCTAATGCCTCCTGAGACTGATCCAATTTTTGCTTAGCTCGGTCGAGCGCTTTCTTATTAAACTCAACCCTAGTGGTACCATCTGCTTGACG
>NZ_JAAHHE010000649.1:0-2471 GCF_010692525.1 Moorena sp. SIO3B2 | reverse complement strand
TATCAGCTATCAGCTATCAGCTATCAGCTATCAGCTATCAGCTATCAGCTATCAGCTATCAGCTATCAGCTATCAGCTATCAGCTATCAGCTATCAGCTATCAGCTATCAGCTATCAGCTATCAGCTTATGGGTTACTTGAGGTGCTACTGTTCGCGCAGCTTGTGCGTAGCGCAATCGGTGCTTTTAGGTGCGCACCTTTGAATAAAATAAGCTGATAGCTGACCGCTGAGGGCTGAATGCTCACTAAAAAACAGTTGAAAACAGCTTTTAGTTGTGCTTAAGCACAATTCCTAACAGGTATTGTCATTGGTTAGTAATTAGTGGTGATTGGTAAAGTGTGTCAATGCCAGACATGATATCAAGTCCGGTTAATCACGTCTAAAATGGTTGATCCGATGCCTGTGAATTTTGAATTTTGAATTTTGAATTTTGAATTGCTAATTGCTTATGGTTAGTTAATTTTCAAGGTTCAATTTACTATCAACCAAGAAGGATAAGTATTAAATCGGACATGATCTGAGATAATTATCTGCAATTAAGGTAAAAAACTATCATGAAGACACAAATTGCTGCTACAGGATTAGTCTTTTTCTCTTTAATGTTGCCCCTCAAGGCAAATGCTATCGAGTTGTTTAGCAAGATGTATATCTTTGGAGACAGCCTCTCTGATCAAGGCAATTTATTCAATGCCACCGCAGAGCGAATTCCCCCCAGTCCACCTTATTTTGAGGGACGTTTTTCCAATGGTCCCAACTGGGTGGATTATCTCGCAGGGGATTTGGAATTAAACCCCACTCTGTTTACCACTATTGGCTCAGGTGCTATCCCGACTGTTGGCATTAACTTCGCTTTTGGTGGTTCTACTACAGGCACTGGACAAACTGCCCCTGTTACCTCCTCTGGATTGGTAGTTTTACCAGGATTGCAACCACAGATTGATGCCTTTACTGTTCCCCTGATACAAGCCGGTCAGTCGGCTGACCCAGATGCTCTGTATATAGTGTGGGCTGGTGCTAATGATTATCTACCCAACCAAGGCAGTTTTGAACCATTTACAGAAACTGACACCACTCTGGCAAATTTGTCAGATGCACTGCAAGACCTGACTGAGGTTGGGGCTAAGAATATTATGGTAGTTAACTTGCCAGATTTGGGCAATACGCCCATTGCTCTGGGAGTTGATGGGCGTGTTCCTGGTACTAGCGATGCCCTCAACACTTTGACAGAAGACCATAACTCTGGTTTGTCTGAACTACTCGATCAATTCAGTCAGACTCCCGACTCAGATGTCAATATCATCCCGGTTGATGTTAATTCTATATTTAGGGAAATTCTGGCTCAGCCGACGGAATTTGGTTTCACCAATGTAACTAGTCCTTGTTTGAATATACCAGCACAATTTGTATGTGAGAATCCCGAGGAGTTTTTCTTCTGGGATTTACAACATCCAACTACTGGTGTTTATCGAATCATTGCGGATTTAGCCCTGTCAGCATTGAACGATCCAAACCCAGATAATAACAATTCACACCCAGCTAATGTTCCTGAACCAGCAACGGCTTTAGGTCTATTCGCCTTGGGGGCTTTAGGGATAGGTTCTAAGGGAATCAGGAAGAAGGAATAGGGGATAGGGAATCGGGAATAGGGAATTTAGAATTTAGAATTTAGAATCGGGAATCGGGAATTGGGAATCGGGAATCGGGAATCGGGAATCGGGAAAGACAGGGGAGTGTGGGAGGTGTGGGAAGTGTGGGGAGTTTGGGGAGTTTGTTATTAAGGGTAATTATCTCGATATGATATCAGATGAGCAACTGGCTCCCCAAGACAGCTTAGGTGCGCTTGACCCGTAATTAAATTCGCCACGGGTCGCACCTCTGCATCGCTTTTCGTCAATTCTTCTTCCCTGTTCCCTGTTCCCTGTTCCCTGTTCCCTATTCCCAACAATGACTAACAATTACGACCAACTGTTCAAAACCATAGAAGAGTTAGTTATGCACCATTCCCCCAGTGGTGCGGAAGAGGAAATTGACCAATTGTTACTGCATCGGTTTCAAGCTTTAGGGGTGGAAACTTGGCAGGATCGGGCTGGAAATGTCATTGCGAAAATCCCTGGTAAGGATGCTGGTGCTAGTCCCATTGCGATTACTGCTCATAAAGATGAAATTGGTGCCATTGTTAAACGGATTGCTGAAGCAGGACGGGTGGAAGTGCGCCGGTTGGGGGGTTCTTTTCCTTGGGTTTATGGTGAGGGTGTGGTGGATCTGTTGGGGGATAACTATACCATTAGTGGTATTCTATCTTTTGGCTCACGTCATGTTTCCCATGAATCTCCCCAAAAAGCGTTGCAGGATGATGCTCCTCTACGTTGGCAAGATGCCTGGATTGAAACGAAATGTAGTGCTACAGAATTGGCAGAGGCTGGGGTGCGTCCAGGGACTCGTATGGTGGTTGGTAAACATCGTAAGAGAC
>NZ_JAAHHE010000648.1:0-2474 GCF_010692525.1 Moorena sp. SIO3B2 | reverse complement strand
ATTGCATCATAAATTGGATCAGAGGCATTTCATTTACAGTATTAGCTAAGTATTACCTATACCTAGACACAGCCAGGAACACCATGGTAAAACATCAGAGTCCATCCATTTTTCCTAGAAAAATGCCCAAAATCATACAATTAACCTTACACTCAACATTGCTGTTGGGTATACTAACATCACCTGCCGCCGCCTTCTCCCTAGACATCAAACCGATTTCTACCTTTTCCACGGGAATCTTCGATGATGGAGCGGCGGAGATATCGACTTTCGATCCACTCAGCCAAAGGTTATTCGTTACCAATGCTAGCAGCAATCAAGTCGATGTCCTGGAGTTTGCCGGAGGCAACCTCTCGTTATCCACCACCATCCCCCTGGCATCGTTTGGGGCAACACCAACCAGTATTGCCTCTAGCAATGGCTTACTAGCGGTTTCCGTAGCCAATGAAGTGCAAACTGATCCAGGCACAGTGGCTTTCTTTGACACCAACGGTAACTTCAAAACATCGGTCAGGGTTGGTGCCTTGCCTGACGCGGTAACCTTTACCCCAGATGGCAGGAAGTTACTGGTTGCCAATGAAGGAGAGCCAGCCTTCTCAGAGACTTTAGGTCAGATCGTTAATCCAAAGGGGTCGGTTAGTATTATCGACCTTCTTGACCCGAAGCATCCTACTGTCAGAACTGCAGACTTTAGTTCGTTCTCAAAACAGGATCTGGAAAACCAGGGAGTACAGCTGTTTGTCGATGCATTCGAAGAACTTGAGGCTTCATCCCAGGAGGAATTCGGCATTGAGGATTTATTCGAGTCTCCGATTACCCCTGATCGCGATCTCGAACCGGAAAACATCACTGTCTCAGACGATGGTAAAACTGCCTGGGTAGCACTCCAGGAAAACAATGCCATTGGTGTTCTCAATCTAGAAACTAATGAGTTCACCAACGTTGTGGGTCTCGGTGTCAAAGATCACAGTGAGCCTAATAATGGTTTAGATACTAGCGATAGAGACGATGCTATCAATATCGAAAACAGGCCAGTGTTTGGGTTATTCCAGCCAGACCAACTTGATGTCTATAGCGTTGATGGCATAACTTACTTAGTTACTGCTAACGAAGGCGATTTCCTCCGCATTGAGGGTGACTTAGACGGTGAAGAAGAAACGTTTTTCGAGGAAGATGAACGGATAGATGACTTAGTGTTAGACCCAACTGCCTTCCCTGATGCGATCGCTTTACAAGAAGATGATGTTCTAGGACGTTTGCAAGTTTCAACGATCAATGGTGACCCTGATGGAGACGGTGACTTTGACCAACTGTTTGCCTTTGGAGGACGCTCCTTCTCAATTTGGAAGGTAACAGAGGATGGCTTAGTGCTAGTTTTTGACAGTGGCGATGCTTTTGAACAAATAACTGCTGACCTATTTCCGGATTTCTTCAACGCTGAAGCTGAGGAAAACAACTTTGATACGCGCAGCGACAATAGAGGTCCGGAACCCCAGGGAATAACAGTGGTTGAGTTATTCGGTCGCACCTTTGCCTTCATCGGTTTTGAGCAAATTGGTGGCTTCATAGTCTATGACGTTACCGATCCTGAAAATGCATTCTTTGTCAATTACATCAACAACCGCGACTTCCTAGGAGATCCTGAGGCTGGTACAGCAGGGGATCTTGGTCCTGAAGGATTGCTTTTCATCTCAGCAGAGGATAGTCCTAACGACACACCGATGCTAGTTCTTAACAATGAGGTCAGTGGCACAACTACTGTCTACTCAATCGAACAAGTACCAGAACCAAGTTCTCTATTGGGTCTGTTACAGGTTATTGCTTTAGGGTGTATCGCTTGGAAGGGAAAGCTTTCAACAACATGTAAAGAGACTAGCCTTTAAAGGCAAGTAAGACTGGGGGAATAATATCTCCTCCAGTTTAATCACTGACTATGCAGGTAAATCGTTAATTGTTAATTGTTAATTGTTAATCGTTAATTGTCTATGTAATTATTTAGGTGTAGGGGTTGACAAACTCTGTAACGTGTAAATTTGGCAGCAAAAATCAGCAGATTTGGATTGTTTAATACAGTTTGAGTCAGGCCGCTGGCAAAATGCTCAAAAGAGCTTCTAAAGCCACCCCAAAACCTGAATAATTACATTGTAAATTTTAAATTTTAAATTTAAAATACACACCACAGCCTTTACTCTAATCAACTTAATCTAAATTTAATCTAAGTTTTATCGAAATTTAATCTAATCAATGTAATAAAACTGTTTTAATTTGGTATTAATCCATCTGCCCATTACTCCCTAAAATAATTTATGATTGAGGGTAAAAAATTAATTAATTGGGTTATGAATTTGGTCAAGGCCAAGGAATCTGGGGATTAGCGGCCAACTCGCTAGCCACTGCTGCTGCGCCGTATTGATTCAGATGACTCGGATCAGCAAAATACTGATTTTGGTTTAGCCACTGCCTCCCCATATCGA
>NZ_JAAHHE010000647.1:0-2474 GCF_010692525.1 Moorena sp. SIO3B2 | reverse complement strand
CATGCCAAATTAAGAAATAATAACATCGATAGACAATGGGATGGTTCTGCCATGGTCAAAGGTCGGTCAAAATCTAAGTCATCAAAGAAAGGGAAAACGCCATCTGAGACCACAACCTTAAATCTCAAGCAACAGTTAGCTCAAAAACGCCGAGCGCAACGGGAGCGTAGAGAAATCATCCAAATTATTACTATGACAGCAGCTTTTGGAGCCATTATCGGGGTGTTGCTTGCTCTAGTGGTTGATCCTAAAGCTGGTGCAGCTGCAGTAGCTGGTCTGCCTTGTCTGGTTCTGTCCTATAAATATCCTCGCACAGCACTTTGGGCATTCCTGATCTATATGCCTTTTAGTGGTACAATCATTTACTCCATTGGCAATAGTCCACTGCTGCAGCTGGCTAAAGATGGTATCTATATCCCTGCTTTGATTGGTCTAGTACAACAGTGTAAGCAGGAAAGAAAACCAATCATAATAGCCAAGTCCCTAATGCTACCCTTAGGCATTTTGTGCGCATCAAGTTTGCTGACATTCTTGTTTGCTAATGGCTCCCAGCAACTACTTCCCCCTTGTTCAGATCTACCAGGGATGCGTAGAGGTATAACCTGCGAAGATGGACAGCCGATACTAATGGGAATTTTGGGTTTGAAAGTTTTTTTGGGATACATTCCCTTAATCTTTTGTGCCTACTACCTGATCCGTAGCAAGAAAGAATTACTCTTCCTCTCAAGGATGTTCACAGTTCTGGCTATTATCTGCTGTAGCCTTGCCTTTATTCAGTACATGATGCTGAAAACTGGTAGATGCGCTGGAACCCAATTCAGACACGGGGCTGCCTTATTCAAAGCTTCCCTAGATGCTAGATGTTTTGTGGGTGGGTCTTTGCTGTATAGTCCTCAAGTGGGACAAATCCGCTTACCGGGAACCTTTGTTGCCCCTTGGCAGTGGGGCTGGTTCCTGATTTCTAATGCCTTTTTTAGCTTTGCTACTGCTTTCAGCGACCCCTCAGCTCGTTGGCGGAGTGTTGGTTTAGGTGCCATGGCATCGGTTTTTGTTCTCGCAGTAGTCTCTGGTCAGCGGATTGCTCTGGCTTTGGTGCCAACTGTAACCGTAATCCTGCTCGTTTTAACGGGTCAAGTCACTAACCTTAAACGGTTTTTACCTATTTTGGGAGGATTAGGGCTTTTATTAGGAATTGCGGCAACTGCTTTTCCTGAAGTAGTTCAGGAACGGATAGATAGTTTGATCGGTCGTTGGGAAGCTTCACCAGCGGATGATTTTATCCTTCATCAATTTGCTTTTACCTGGAGTAGACTAAGAGGCTCATTAATTGGTCTGGGATTAGGACGAGCGACCAACTCTGCTCGTGTTTTTGGTAAAACCAGTTTGGTAGAAACTTGGTTTCCCAAAGTGATGCATGAAGTTGGTCCGCTGGGGCTGCTGGCTTTTCTAGTATTTGTAACTGCGATTACTGTACTTACCTTCAAGGCTTACCGCTCAGTGAAAAACAAGGATTTGCGGAGTATCGGTGCCAGCTATTGGGTACTTATTTTGTTTATTAGCTACCAAACCTATTACTATCCCTTGGATGTAGATCCAGTGGCAGTATATTATTGGTTGATTACTGGTGTTATCCTCAAGTTGCCTGAAATAAATCGTCAAGAACAAGAGGAACTAGAGAAACTAGAGGCAGCACAGGCAAACGAGCCTCAACCTAAAAAGAAACGAGGTATCAAGGCATCGAAAAAGGGAAAAGGGAAACGGCAAAAGGCAAAAGGCAGGGTAAGCGCCCTAAAAATTGAGTAAAAATGTGATATAGAGCCAGGATCATGACCATATTAAGCCTTGATTCCTAGCACTATTGCACTTTTTTAACCCAAGTACCACTAGCCCAAAACTGGACATTCATCGATTAATTTGAGTTTGCTGATTTTTTTCGATTCATCAAGATTCCTAAAGAAAACAAACTAAGCCCTAAAATCGTTCCTGGTTCTGGAACAGTGCTAAAAATAATATTCCCTTTTTCGACTAATATTTTGGTATCCGAGGTTGGCTCAACAGCAAAAGTTTCAAAAGTTGTTCCTAAAGCTTGAGCAACAATAGGAACTCCAAAAGTGTTACTTGTAGTGTTAATTGTATCGTTGAAGCTGGTTAATATACCATCTGTAAACGTTAGAAATGGACTGGGAGGTACCACATCACTTTCATCAATAAAAACACTATCAGTGACTAATCCCAAACCTGGTATGTCAAGAGAAATTTCAGCCGACGCTTTTAGATCTAAATCGACACCAACTAACTGATTCATCTGGATAGTTTCCACTCCAACCCCAGTGATAGGGGCACTCTCATAGCGAAGGATACCAAAGCCAAGATTATCATTGAGAGTCTCAAGTGTACTAATAAACTCAAATTTCATAGCAGCAGCTTGAGCCAGATTAGGGACAAGAGCAAAAAGACCTAAAATTGCGCCAGTA
>NZ_JAAHHE010000646.1:0-2476 GCF_010692525.1 Moorena sp. SIO3B2 | reverse complement strand
ATTGCATCATAAATTGGATCAGAGGCATTTCATTTACAGTATTAGCTAAGTATTACCTATACCTAGACACAGCCAGGAACACCATGGTAAAACATCAGAGTCCATCCATTTTTCCTAGAAAAATGCCTAAAATCATACAATCAACCTTATACTCAACATTGCTGTTGGGTATACTAACATCACCTGCCGCCGCCTTCTCCCTAAACATCAAACCGATTTCTACCTTTTCCACGGGAATCTTCGATGATGGAGCGGCGGAGATATCGACTTTCGATCCACTCAGCCAAAGGTTATTCGTTACCAATGCTAGTAGCAATCAAGTCGATGTCCTGGATTTTGTCGGAGGCAACCTCTCGTTATCCACCACCATCCCCCTGGCATCGTTTGGGGCAACACCAACCAGTATTGCCTCTAGCAATGGCTTACTAGCGGTTTCCGTAGCCAATGAAGTGGGAACTGATCCAGGAACAGTGGCTTTCTTTGACACCAACGGTAACTTCAAAACATCGGTCACAGTTGGTGCCTTGCCTGACGCGGTAACCTTTACCCCAAATGGCAGAAAGTTACTAGTTGCCAATGAAGGAGAGCCAGCCTTTTCAGAGACTTTAGGTCAGATCGTTAATCCAAAGGGGTCGGTTAGTATTATCGACCTTCTTGACCCGAAGCATCCTACTGTCAAGACTGCAGACTTTAGTTCGTTCTCAAAACAGGATCTGGAAAACCAGGGAGTGCAGCTGTTTGTCGATGCATTCGAAAAAATTGAGGCTTCATCCCAGGAGGAATTCGGCATTGAGGATTTATTCGAGTCTCCGATTACCCCTGATCGGGATATCGAACCGGAAAACATCACTGTCTCACACGATAGTAAAACTGCCTGGGTAGCACTTCAGGAAAACAATGCCATTGGTGTTCTCAATCTAGAAACTAATGAGTTCTCCAAGGTTGTGGGTCTCGGTGTCAAAGATCACAGTGAGCCTAATAATGGTTTAGATACTAGCGATAGAGACGATGCTATCAATATCGAAAACAGGCCAGTGTTTGGGTTATTCCAGCCAGACCAACTTGATGTCTATACCGTTGACGGCATAACTTACTTAGTTAGTGCTAACGAAGGCGATTTCCTCCGGATTGAGGGTGACTTAGACGGTGAAGAAGAAACGTTTTTCGAGGAAGATGAACGGATAAATGACTTAGTGTTAGACCCAACTGCCTTCCCTGATGCGATCGCTCTACAAGAAGATGATGTTCTAGGACGTTTGCAAGTTTCAACGATCAATGGTGACCCTGATGGAGACGGTGACTTTGACCAACTGTTTGCCTTTGGAGGACGCTCCTTCTCAATTTGGGAGGTAACACAGGATGGCTTAGAGCTAGTTTTTGACAGTGGCGATGCTTTTGAACAAATAACTGCTGACCTATTTCCGGATTTCTTCAACGCTGAGGGTGAGGAAAACAACTTTGATACCCGCAGCGACAATAGAGGTCCGGAACCCCAGGGCATCAGAGTGGTTGAGTTATTCGGTCGCACCTTTGCCTTCATCGGTTTTGAGCAGATTGGTGGCTTCATAGTCTATGACGTTACCGATCCTGAAAATCCATTCTTTGTGAATTACATCAACAACCGCGACTTCCTAGGGGATCCTGAGGCTGGTACAGCAGGGGATCTTGGTCCTGAAGGATTGCTGTTCATATCAGCAGAGGATAGTCCCTACGACACACCGATGCTAGTTGTTAACAATGAGGTCAGTGGCACAACTACTGTCTATTCAATCGAACAAGTACCAGAACCAAGTTCTATATTGGGTCTGTTAAACGTTATTGCTTTAGGGTGTATGGCTTGGAAGGGAAAGCTTTCAAGAACATGTAAAGAGACTAGCGTTTAAAGGGAAGGGATACTGGGGGAATAATATCTCCTCCAGTTTAATCACTTGCTATGCAGGTAAATCGTTAATTGTTAATTGTTAATTATTAATCGTTAATTGTCTATGTAATTATTTAGGTTTAGGGGTTGACAAACTCTGTAAGTTGTGGATTTGGCAGCAAAAACCAGCAAATTTGGATCGTTTAATACAGTTTGAGTCATTTTTCTGGCAAAATGAACAAAAGAGCTTCAAAAACAACCCCAAGACCTGAATAATTACATTTTCAATTTTAAATTTTTAATACACATCACACCCTTTGATATAAGAAATTTAAGTTAAAGTTTATCTAAAGTTTATCTAAAGTTTATCTAAAGTTTATTTAAAGTTAATCGAATCAATGTATTAAAACTGTTTTAATTTGGTATTAATCCATCACCCCCTACAATAATTGGCGATTGAGGGCGCAAAAAGTTATGAATTTGATGTGGGTCAAGGCCAAGGAATCTGGGGATTAGCGGCCAACTCGCTAGCCACTGCTGCTGCGCCGTATTGATTCAGATGACTCGGATCAGCAAAATACTGATTTTGGTTTAGCCACTGCCTCCCCATATCGA
>NZ_JAAHHE010000645.1:0-2493 GCF_010692525.1 Moorena sp. SIO3B2 | reverse complement strand
GAGCTAGCCCGTTGATGTTCCAGTGTCCCCGGGCTAGCTCTTGACTCTGGGCGTCTCAGCGCCCACTCTTCTACTATAACACAAAAATATTTTATTATAACATATTTTGAAAAATTTTGTAACAAAGGGAGCTATCAGCTATCAGCTATCAGCTATCAGCTATCAGCTATCAGCTATCAGTTATCAGCTATCAGCTATCAGCTATCAGCTTATGCGCTACGCGCACGCGATCGCGTTCAGCTTGTGAATAACATTGGTGTCGAAGCCTGTGCCACAAAGTTGGCCACTGTTCGCTTAGCGTAAGCTTTTAGCTGACGGCTGACCGCTGACGGCTGACGGCTGACTTCTGACTTCTGACTTCTAACTTCTGACTTCTAACTTTCCCTCACTCCTCAAGTAAACCCTTCAACACCTCTTCCGTAAAAGGATTCTTACCAGCCCGGAGCTGATCTATCCATTTTTGCCGTTGTGCTTTCAACTTATCATTGCCGGTCCAGTCTACATATGCCTGAAAGTCTGATATTGCTCCTGCGGTATCCCCAGTAAGGGCTCTAGCCAGACCACGACTATCTTGATATCCTCCATTTTCAGGTGCTTTGGCTACTGCTTTCTCACAAGCATCAATCACGTCAGCAGCATATCCATGGAGGCTACCAAACCAACAGAGTGTGTACCAAGAATAAGCATAAATTTCTAGGTTTGGATCTACTTGTTGTGCTTCTTTATAGAGAGATAGGGCTTTGGTTAATTTACCCTCTTTAGCCAACTGCTTACCTTGTTTAACTTTAGTAGCTGCTGCTAGCTGTTTGGCTTTTTTCTCTGGCTCTAATTCTAGCTCAGGATTCCATTCTTTGGCTTCTTCAAACTTAGCAATAGCAACCTCAATATCCCCCTCTTTAGCTAACTTCTCACCTTTTGCAACAAGAGCGATCGCTTTTGCCTTTTTCTCTGGCTCTAATTCTAGATTGGGATTTAATTCTTTGGCTTTTTCAAACTTAGCAATAGCAACCTCAACATCCCCCTGTTTTGCTAACTCCTCACCTTGTTTAACAAAACCAGAAGCTGCAGCTATTTTGCTATCTGAATCTTGGCATTTCTCTAAGTTATCTAAGGATTCAGGATGGTCCACAAAGTAACCTTCAAGCAACTTACAGCCCCGAGCCAGCATCTCACCTAAATCTTCAACCGCCCAGAGTCTGACCGTTTTGTCCGATGATGCCGTAGCGAGGGTTTTACCATCGGGACTAAAACTTACACTAATTACCTCGGATTGATGTCCTGAAAAGAGTGCTAATTGATTGCCCTGTAAATCCCAAACTCTGACCGTTTTGTCCCTTGATGCCGTAGCGAGGGTTTTACCATCGGGACTAAAACTTACACTAAATACCGAGTGTTGATGTCCTGAAAAGAGTGCTAATTGATTGCCCTGTAAATCCCAAACTCTGACCGTTTTGTCCGATGATGCCGTAGCGAGGGTTTTACCATCGGGGCTAAAACTTACACTAATTACCTCGGATTGATGTCCTGAAAAGAGTGCTAATTGATTGCCCTGTAAATCCCAAACTCTGACCGTATGCTCCGCTGATGCCGTAGCGAGGGTTTTACCATCGGGGCTAAAACTTACACTATATACCCAGTGTTGATGTCCTGAAAAGAGTGCTAATTGATTGCCCTGTAAATCCCAAACTCTGACCGTATTGTCGTCTGATGCCGTAGCGAGGGTTTTACCATCGGGACTAAAACTTACACTAAATACCGAGGATTGATGTCCTGAAAAGAGTGCTAATTGATTGCCCTGTAAATCCCAAACTCTGACCGTTTTGTCCCTTGATGCCGTAGCGAGGGTTTTACCATCGGGACTAAAACTTACACTAAATACCCAGTCTTGATGTCCTGAAAAGAGTGCTAATTGATTGCCCTGTAAATCCCAAACTCTGACCGTTTTGTCCAATGATGCCGTAGCGAGGGTTTTACCATCGGGACTAAAACTTACACTCAATACCGAGTGTTGATGTCCTGAAAAGAGTGCTAATTGATTGCCCTGTAAATCCCAAACTCTGACCGTTTTGTCATATGATGCCGTAGCGAGGGTTTTACCATCGGGGCTAAAACTTACACTATATACCGAGAATTGATGTCCTGAAAAGAGTGCTAATTGATTGCCCTGTAAATCCCAAACTCTGACCGTTGCGTCATATGATGCGGTAGCGAGGGTTTTACCATCGGGACTAAAACTTACACTATATACCGAGGATTGATGTCCTGAAAAGAGTGCTAATTGATTGCCCTGTAAATCCCAAACTCTGACCGTTTTGTCATATGATGCCGTAGCGAGGGTTTTACCATCGGGACTAAAACTTACACTAATTACCGAGTCTTGATGTCCTGAAAAGAGTGCTAATTGATTGCCCTGTAAATCCCAAACTCTGACCGTTTTGTCCCTTGATGCCGTAGCGAGGGTTTTACCATCGGGACTAAAACTTACACTATATA
>NZ_JAAHHE010000644.1:0-2511 GCF_010692525.1 Moorena sp. SIO3B2 | reverse complement strand
CAATGATATCTAATTGACCAAGGCAAACTGCAGCAGTAGCTATTCCCAACGTTACAGCGGTACCAATCCGTGGTTCATCATCTCGTCCACTACCCGTACCTAGGAATCGCATCCAACGGGGTAATACTCCATCTCTAGCTAGTGCCTGTAAAATCCGGGGAGCACCCAGAATACTCCCTAAGGCACTGCTGAGAGTAGCACCCCATACCCCGAGTAGGATTGACGGACCCCAAAATGCCATCTGCCTCATAATCAGAGGATTGGCAATTAGGGCTTCTCCCCCTACCCGCATCGATAGAATAATTGGTAAGATGATATAAATAGCATATCCTGTGCCTACTGCTGCCAGAGTACCGATGGGAATGGCGCGGATGGGGTTGCGTAGATCACCGGACATATTCACCCCAGCCATGATACCGGTTACGGCAGGGAAGAAGACAGCAAAGACACGCCAGAAGGATTCTTTGGAGGTCACCCACAGCTCAATATTAGCTACATCATAAGGGTAATCATGGTTACCGACTAATAGAGCAATTAGGGATAGCGCTATCGCAGCCATAATAAAGTATTGAATACGGATGGCAAGGCTAGCGGAAGTCAAAGCCAGTATTGCCACTAAAATAGTAGTAATTAGCGCTACATAAAGCTGGTTGAGCTGGGGAAAGGTCTGAACTACGCTCTCGGCAAAACCAATAGTGTATAACGCGACTGAGAGAGCTTGGGCAAAGTAAAGGGGAATTCCTACTGCACCGCCAGTTTCAATTCCTAGGGAACGGCTAATCATGTAATACGCACCACCAGCCCTAACAATGCGGTCAGTTGCGATCGCAGAAATAGACAGAGCCGTCAAAAAGGTAATACTGGTGGAGAGGGTAACAATGATTAGGGTACCCACTAAACCAACATTACCAAGTACCCAACCAAAGCGCAGGTACATAATAACCCCCAGGATGGTGAGAATCGAAGGAGTATAGACCCCACCGAATGTTCCCAAACCTGAAGTTTTTTCCTGAGTAGGCTCGACAACAGGAGATGAGCGGCGACCAAACAGTAACTTCATATGTCTAAAACATGAATATAGTGCATTAAGCTAATCTGACTATAGGGAATATGGCATAGGGAACAGAGATTTTGATTCCTTTGTGGTGGGCGAAACGCCCATGAATTTCTGACTTGAAAATAGCCCTGAGGCAAGGAAGTGCGTTAGTCCTCAGTGAAATACCAGAGATGTTCATACTGTGTTGTAAATGAATTTTTGATGGGGGTATAACTGGAAAATTTTTCAAGTCCTTGACAGACAATGCCAGTTGGTGAATTGATCATGGTCGATGAACAACTCCACCAGTTCTACCCCCAAGCCACAGACATTGGAACTCAAGGATGTTACAACGTTGGTAGCCTGGGCTGTTGGTTCAACTTGGATGAATTTCACACCACAGGAATAACTGCTGTCATGGGGTTTTGGGCAAACAAGTAGAAACTGCTAATGGAACGAAGAGAACAGAAACAATAGTCTTTTAATCTGACAGTCTTTTAAGCTGACTACAGAATTAACTTGCTAAATTCCCAACTTTATGCACCCCAATCACGAATTTAAGGCATTTTTTGCTCAATGACCAATTTACCAATATGGGTAATATCAACTCCGGTTAATCACTTCGTTGATCAATCCAGTCTTCAATCTAGCAGCAGTGTGTTATAATTCACCGGAAAATTCTATGTATAGCAGTCGCCAGGGCAGTTAGGACATGACAAAAGTCTCACACCCTTTGTAAGCGATGCAGCGCGGTCTTGGGGGTTTCCCCCATGAGCGACTGCATCAAGAAGCGCAAGAGTTTGACTTCTGACAAATGACTTCTGACAAATGACTTCTGCTATAGAATTCTGTTGGGCTAGATAGTCAGCCCACAGCCTGCGATACCATTCAACTGTAGCGTGAATGACAATAAGCACTATGGAGCCTGATTCTCTACCCACGGAGTTAATTTTGACGCACCCACGTCAGACCATTGGCAATGTTCAACTGGATTGGATACCTCAACCCGGTAACTATCTCGACTTTAAAGGTAAAACCTACACAGTTTTAGAGCGCCGCCACCGCTACTGTCTTAAGTCAGGGCGCTATCGTTTGCATAAAATTGCTCTGTATGTGCAGTCTTTTGGACACCCTAGTGAAAAAAGCCTGCTCCAGGGGCGTTGGGTGATTGGGGATGCCAGCTGCTATTTCAATGCTCACTCTGAATTGATTCGTTGTGCTGTCAATCCAGACGGACCCTGTGATTCTTGCCGCTTTTACGAACCCTTGAACACTGAAACTCACTAACTAACTATTACCTAGAACTTCTCCTACTTCTAAACGCATACCATTGGCAAAATCCCAAGCAGATTGAGCACGTTTGCCAGCTAATTGCACTTGCTGCAACAACAACATTCCCTTTCCAGTTTGAATAATTGGACCGATTGTCTTGGCAATCTTTACAACTTCTCCAGGACGACCTGAACCAACATCAA
>NZ_JAAHHE010000643.1:0-2511 GCF_010692525.1 Moorena sp. SIO3B2 | reverse complement strand
GCTGCTCCCACTGCTTGATGGCAGATAGTTAGTAGTTCAACTTGTAGCCTTAACCGGAAGGTAGCAACACCGAGGAGTATCTGTAAAACTACCAAGCTAGCAGCGAGATTAGCTAACTGTCGCAGTACTGGATGTAGAGCTGGTGTCCGGGATGCTATCACCACAACGGCGACAGTTGCTACGGTGGCTGGCACCACACCAGCAATATGGCTATTCATCACGGTACACAGCTCAGATGCGCCAAAACACTGATGCACTGCCCAGCGGGAAGCGACTAGTCCACCTAATAGACTTTGTAGATAAACAAAAATCACTGCGGTTAAGCTCAGCCAAGGTAACTTCCCAACTGAACCTGTTCCTTGATAGGGGGTCAGCAGTGTACCAATTACGATTAGAGTTGAGAAAAATAGCAGTGCTGTTCCTAGATGAGCAGTGACGATATCAAACCGGAGCAGTTCTGTAACCGTCAGTCCGCCCAGGACTCCTTGGAAAATAATTAGCCCTAGAGCAAATGTGGATATCCAGGGCAGCCAGTTGGGTAAATCCCGCCGATGCCACCAAGATAAGCTAGCGAGAGCGATCGCACTAACACCAATCAAGGAAGCATCAAGGCGGTGAAACCACTCTAAAAATACTTGCAAATTCATCTGCTGGCTTGGCACGAGCTGACCATAGCATAAGGGCCAGTCTGGGCAAGCCAGACCAGCATTCATCACCCTGGTGGCACTGCCTACTGCCATCAACAGCAGGGTTGCGATCGCAATTTTCCACACCAAGCTCCGAATCCTTGCCTGGGGCTGGCTAAGGTTGTTGGAGGTTACATCATTCTGATTCTGATCAAGAGCCGATTGAGCTATAGCCATCTGCAATAGGAAAATGCAAACTAAGTTAATCAAATCCTGAGTAGTGGCTCATTTTCGTTGGTAGAAGATTGCCAATCTCAAAGATCATCTCTATTCCTATACCACTGTAACCAGCCTTTTCCTTAATTTCTGAAGCTTTAGAGATTTTTCAGATTGCCATTCCCCTGCCCTAAAGGGTCACAGTTACTTAGACTCAATGATTTACTATTGATTTACTTTTTTATATTTTTTTTAGCTATGTTAAGTTTTTTTGAAAAAAATCTTAAGTTTTATGAAAATTTTATTGGTGCTGTGCTAGTGATCCTAAAAAAAAGTCTAAAAATCTCAAGGTTTGACCCAATCAATTGTTTAGCTGCTTTACCGTAGTTAATAGAGCCAGCCAAGCTAGCTCTGTATCCTCTACTCACGCCCCTCACTGCTAGCAGAGCATCAGAATTGTTGTCTTTGTTGTCTCTAATGTGGGAACTATGGGGGGGAGTAGCTCACCAGAAGGCTGATTTTCCTTAAAAATATAGCCATGCCCTGACATTTTAGGACACTAAGTATGTTGGTGCCTCGCCTGCCTTGATAATCCCTGTTAGTTTTGTTGATATAAGTATTCAACCCTAACCTCGTGAACATTCCAAGCCAAATTTCAACCCTTATTGCTGGCATTTTCATAACCCTGATTAGTCTCTGGTACGGTCAGAATCATGGACTTATGCCAGTAGCCGCCTCCTCAGAAGCCGGTGATGTAGATGGTCTGTTCAACCTGATGATGACCATTTCCACTGGTCTATTTATCCTCATCCAAGGGGCACTTATCCTAATAGTCATCAAATTTCGTAGACAAAAAAATGACCAAACCGATGGGCCATCGACCCATGGCAACATCCCCCTAGAGATGCTTTGGACCGCAATCCCGACGGTGATTGTCTTTGTCTTAGCTGTCTATAGCTTTGAGGTATACAACGCGATGGGAGGTCTCGATCCCATGGCTTCTCATGACCACCACCACCAGGAAATTGCCCACAATCATCAGATGTCACCATCTGGGCAAGAGGGGAATGAAAGTCTGATTGCCATGGCTCCGGGTCAAGGAACAGTTGCCCTAGGTATTGGAACGCCTCCAGGGCAAGAAGGTCAAGGTGAACCCCTAGAGGTTAATGTGGCCGGTATGCAGTATGCCTGGATTTTCACCTACCCTCAAACCGGTGTTATCTCTGGGGAAATGCATGTCCCAGTGGGACAACTGGTTAAGCTGAATATCGAAGCTAACGATGTGATCCACGCCTTTTGGTTGCCAGAGTTTCGGATTAAGCAAGATGCTATCCCAGGTCGGACTAGTCAACTAGGGTTTACAGCCACTAGAGTGGGTGATTACCCGATCATCTGTGCTGAACTCTGCGGGTCCTACCATGGAGGAATGAAAACCCGGTTGATCGTTGAAACACCCGAAGAGTATCAAGCCTGGGTTCAGGAAAATCAATTCGCTAGTGCAGACACCATGGAAAAAGCCGTGGCTGTTAATCCTACTACCATGTCAGAGGGTGAGTTCTTGGCTCCCTATGCCTCTGAAATGGGTATTGATTCCCAAACTCTCCAACACCTAGACCACTCTCACCATCATCCTGGAATTATCCAATAAGTTCATTTAAGAATGAAGAAT
>NZ_JAAHHE010000642.1:0-2535 GCF_010692525.1 Moorena sp. SIO3B2 | reverse complement strand
AGGTGGGCATTCCCCATAAACCGATTAATACAACTGCTGTGCTGACGCAGGCTTTAACTATCTGTTTTGGTGCTCGAAACCGTTGGTTCATCGTCATTCTGGCAATATTAAAAATATATGCTACTAACCTCAGTACTGACGTTGCACTTGATGCCAGGTTCCATGGTACCGGAAGTTGGGGCATAAGATAGTAAGGGACTTGCATGTAAAAAAAATACCAATTAAAGTAGGGTGGGCAAAGTTATCTTATCTATAAGACTCATTTGAACCAAAATGTTTTTGCCCACCCTACAAGCTAAAATCTGGTATTTTATTTTTTGGCTACTCCCTAAGTAAGCATATGCGCTACGCGCACGCTACGCGAACAGCAGTCAGCAGTCAGCCGTCAGCCATTCCCGTAGCGTGGCCATTCCCGTAGCGTGCCCCAAAGGCCAAAGGCTAATAGCTGATAGCTAATAGCTGATAGCTGATAGCTGATAGCTGATAGCTGATAGCTGATAGCTGATAGCTGATAGCTGATAGCTGATAGCTGATAGCTGATAGCTGAGTGGTTAGGATAGTAATGTTTATGAAATTTTGAAACCTCCAAAATTTTGGGAGAAGGGAAAGAGTGGGCAGAACGGAATGCTATATCTTAGAGACTTAACCTATCATCCACCAGCTAGCTCCACCCCGATCTTGAAGGGTCTGAATCTAGAGCTAGCACCACAAGAATTAGGACTAGTGATTGGTGTTAGTGGTTCTGGTAAAAGCACATTATTGGAAATTTTGGCAGGATTAGCCCAGCCGACGGCAGGAAAAATCTTTTGGGGAGAAACTGAACTCACCAACGACCACCTACCCCAACTGGCAGGATTAGTGTTTCAGTTTCCAGAACGGCATTTCTGTGGTAAGACTATCCTGGAAGAATTGCGGATGGGACATCCAGAGTTGGGGTCACAGAGGGTTTATGATGCTTTGGGGGAAGTGGGACTGGCTGATTTCCCCCTGCATACTTCACCCCATGCTATGAGTGGTGGTCAGCAGCGACGCCTTGCTCTGGCAGTACAACTGATTCGTCAACCCCATATACTGATGTTGGATGAACCAACAGCTGGATTAGACTGGTCTATGCGAAGACAGTTAGTTAATCTGCTGGCAAAACTCAAAACCCACTGGACACTGCTAGTGGTGACTCACGATGCTAGGGATTTACTGCCTATTGCTGACCGCTGCTGGACTCTTAAGCAAGGGGAATTAAAAGCTGTTGATTTAGCTAGTGCTGAGTTATGAGTGTTGCCAACAGCTATCAGCGGTCAGCGGTCAGCGGTCAGCGGTCAGCGGTCAGCGGTCAGCGGTCAGCGGTCAGCGGTCAGCGGTCAGCGGTCAGTAGACGTAACTCAGATTAAACGAATGTTTACCTGTTGTCTTGATGCAGTCGCTCATGGGGGAAACTCCCAAGACCGTAATGGTGCGTTTACAGTCGTCGAATTAAATTCGCCACGGGTCGCACCTCTGCATCGCTTATTCAAAAGCACCTCAAGTAGCGTGGCACAGGCTTCGACGCTGTGACTTAACCCATAAGCTGATAACTGAAAGCTGAAAGCTGAAAGCTGATAACTGAAAGCTGAAAGCTTACGTGTTGAGTAGTTTTAAAAGTAAAAAATGACAAATGACCAAAATGTTTTATTGCTGCCACAGATGACAGAGGTTTGGCAAGAAACTCTAAATTGGCAGCCAGCTCCAGAACAACAACAGTTGTTTCAGAAACTATATGAAGGGATTTTGTCAGGCAATCGCCAGTTGAATTTAACTCGGATTACGGCTCCCGAGGAGTTTTGGGAAAAGCACCTGTGGGATTCTTTGGTAGGATTGGCTCCCATATGGCAGTCTATAACTCCAGGACAGAGAATTATTGATATTGGAACGGGGGCGGGATTTCCGGGATTACCAGTTGCGATCGCATTTCCTAATACTGCTATTACTTTACTCGATTCCACTCGCAAAAAAATTACTTTTCTTCAAACCTTAATCCCCCAGTTGGAAATCAATAATGTTACAACCTTAGTTGGCAGAGCAGAAGCTATTGGACAGAAGCAGCAGCATCGACACTCCTACGATATTGCTCTAGTTCGTGCTGTTAGTGCCCCTTCTGTTTGTGCTGAATATGCTCTACCACTTCTGAAACAGGGAGGTTTGGCGATTCTCTATCGTGGTCATTGGACAGATGAAGAAACCGAAGCTTTACAGCCAGCGGTAAAAAAGTTAGGTGGAAGAATTGAATCAGTTGAAAAATTTACTACGCCTTTGAGTGATAGTGTTCGTCATTGTTTGTTTTTGAAAGTATTATCACCAACAGTAGCTAAGTTTCCCCGTGCTGTAGGATTACCAGCACAAGACCCTTTGAATTAGAAGATAGATTTTTTGTAAGCGGTCAGCGGTCAGCGGTCAGCGGTCAGCGGTCAGCGGTCAGCGGTCAGCGGTCAGCGGTCAGCGGTCAGCGGTCAGCGGTCAGCGGTCAGCGGTCAGCGGTCAGCGGTCAGCGGTCAGCGGTCA
>NZ_JAAHHE010000641.1:0-2535 GCF_010692525.1 Moorena sp. SIO3B2 | reverse complement strand
GCACTGGCACTTGCCCAAATTTGATTTGCCTGAGACTCGGTGACCTGAGCGTGCAGTTTAACCAAATCCATTTGGGCTTGAGCCTCTGCTGACCAGTGTTTTGGTTTCTGTTGGTTCAACCATTGCCAAGCATCAGACCACAAACCATGACGGGCTAGGCTTAAACCATTGCGATAGAGTTTAGTATCTATCGCTGTTTGGGTCAGGGAAATTTCCTCTAGATAAATCGGGTTGGGAACAAAAGACCGAGGTTGAATTTGGTAAACCTTGAACTGGGGTTCCAAGCCTACAGTATGATTAACCACTAATTCTGGACTAGCACCACCGGTCACTTCCTGCCAATAGGGAGGACCTTCATTAGGGCTTGTCCACTCCAACATCATACTCAGGTGTGTCTGGTCTGGATTGTAGTGAATAATTTGTCCATAGCTCTCTGGTGTATTTTCTGAGACCACGTTACCCGAGAGGTTGAACCAAAACCCTTCCTCTAGAGCTTGTTCATCGAAACGATCGAGTTTGGTTAAAGGTAGTGAACGGGAGACACTAGCATCATCCGATCCTGTGTTCACTTGGGTAGACAGCACAAAATATTCGACCGGGGCAGTGATAGGCAGCTGACTAACTAGCTGATAATACTGCTGTTCGCTGTTGCTTTGTTCAAGGGGCTGATAGACTCTGAGTTCCACGATCTGGTCACAATTACTTTGGCATGATGGTGGTGATGCCAAAATCGGTAGCAGCAACTCAGAGTGAAGGGCAAGGGGTGTGCTCGCCGTTAGTCCATTTTCACGAATCTCCCCTTGAATTTGGGCAAATGTCTTGGCAGATGAGGGAACAATCTGGGGGATACGAGCCCAACTCGGCAAAATGTGATTGATCCATACAATCGAATCAGGATCAATTATTAACATAACCGCCACCCAGATACTACCGGCAATGATACCGCTAGTGGTGATTAAGGCAGCGATCGCGCCCAAGGTTGTTAACCAACCACCTCTACTAGACTTTTGCACTGATGTTTTAATGGTTTATCTTTCCAGTTTTTTCCTAGTTTGAAAAAAATCTTGGGGGCAATAGATAGATAGTAATTAGCCAAATAGTACAGATTTTTGGACTTAAAGGCTAATTTTCCATGTCTTTGTCATTCCCCCTTGCTCAATCTAAAACAAGTGCACCCTAAACCCTTCAATCTGTGATTACCTGCTCATACAGCTCACCAGCACGTTCCCAAGTATATTTCTGTTCAATATACGCTCGCCCATTTTCCGACAGTTGCTTACGGAGCTGGCGGTCTTCAAATAACCGACTAATGCCATAAACATATTCTGTTGTATCATTTGCTCGCAATGCCCGCAAAGGGACATCCCCGCCATCAACTATCAAGCCCTCCAAACCGCGATCGCTTCCCACGACCGGTACTCCTGCTGCCATCGCTTCCAGAGTTTTATTTTTTACGCCAAATCCACTTTGCATTGGCACCACAAATATGGTTGCCTTATGAAGGTGGTCTACTAAAGAAGGCACCGTGCCAGTTACACTAATCCCTGGTATATCTTCTAACTCTAGCACCGCCTGCACCGGTTTGGGTCCGACTAATTCTAGCTTGGTATCAGCATAGCGCTCTGTAATTGCTGGGAACACGTCTAGGCTAAAATAACGAGCTGCTTTGATGTTTAGTGGGTTATCCATCGCCCCAGTAAATACTAATCTGTGTCCACCAGGATCAGAGATGCGCCGGGGAAATGTATTAACATCAACCCCATTAGAAATCAATGTAATTTTACTGTCTAGCTCAAATGATTCTATTTGCCGTCTATCTTCTGCTGTTGTGACTACAATGTCTGTAAAATTAGCACAATATTGCTCTTCATAGCGACGTAATAGGGGCAAATTCAACTGGTCTTTCAGCTGATTGTCTGATGTTTTGGTTTCCAGCTTGTCCAGAGATTTCCGGTATACAGAATGATGAATATTCACCACAGTTCGCAGCTGCTCCCGCCACTCTGGTCGCACATAAATCTCATTGGTACTGTGTTCACAGGTAATCAGGTCAAATTGTCCCCCCTCTACAGCCTGATCCAGCCATTGCTGCATTGGAGTTGAGTAGAGTTGGAGTACTTTCTGGGGGGTTCCCTGTTGCAAAATGGTACTCCAGCGCTGTAATTTCTCCTTTATGCCTTTCTCTTGTTCTGATGGCTGCGGTTGGGGAAACATCACCAGTTCTTCCACCCACTGCTGCAATTTTTCTACCTCGATGTCCTTGATCTCCTCAGAACGTTGAGTAACCAAGGTTATAGCATGACGCTTACTCAGGTACTTGAGTAAATTAAACGTCCTGACCTGAGTTGCCCCCCGCGTTGGCGGATAGGGAAAGGTTGTGGAGATCATTAGAATCTTCATAGGACGTTACTACTTTGAGCAATAAGTGACCACAAGGAAAGGACAGGCAATAATTCATGCTTATAGCAGTCGCCAGCGATGCAGCGCGGTCTTGGGGAGGCAGCGCGGTCTTGGGGAGGCAGCGCGGTCTTGGGG
>NZ_JAAHHE010000640.1:0-2547 GCF_010692525.1 Moorena sp. SIO3B2 | reverse complement strand
ATAGCTGATAGCTGATAGCTGATAGCTGATAGCTGATAGCTGATAGCTGATAGCTGATAGCTGATAGCTGATAGCTGATAGCTGATAGCTGATAGCTGATAGCTGATAGCTGATAGCTGATAGCTGAATGCTTACGGAAATAGTACTAATGTTTCAGCAACGCAAGACCTGCTCCCTGGGGAGATGCTTACAAGGGTAGGTTTTTTAAAAAGGGGCGAGTAGGTACGTTTATTACGTATAAATTAATCAAAATATGTATCAAAATACATAAGTATGTCCGAAAAAAATCTACCCATATGTATCAAAATACACAATAATTCCCGGGATAATTCTCCCCATTTCCCGCTTTTACCGATTCCCTCGGTGCGCGCCTCCTAGGGCGAGTAAATCGCCCTTGGGTCGCACCGCTCCCGATTCCCTCGGTGCGCGCCTCCTAGGGCGAGTAAATCGCCCTTGGGTCGCACCGCTCCCGATTCCCGATTCCCAGATCCGCTGTATATAGAAATAGCTCGTTAGTTAGATTTTTTGATTTATTCACATAATATTCACAAGATGGTGATTTAATAAAGTCTACCAGTTGAGTTAAGGATAATACAAGGCATGAAACTCAAGGTAAACCAGGCAAAAAATCACCCGTTACGGTTCAAAATGGTTGTTTTTTTGATTTATAGTGGATTAGTATACTTAGGGATTGCTTCGTTATATTGGTTTGTGGTATTTCCCATAAATTTCCTTGATGGATTTCTTGAAGAATCCCAACTCAATAAACTATTTTTTTTACTGAATCAAGTAGATGAAAAAGACCGAATTGTTTTTTATATAGCTGTTTTAATAATGGCTATAGGACTAGTAATTTTGCTGAAAATTTACTACTTAAGCAAGCGTTCATTCGATTTAGAAAAGACTGGTATAAGTGACAAAAAGGCTATCTGTTCAGAAGACAGGCAAATGATTCAATGCTTGAATAATGCCCTTGAGTGGCTGAGTTCTGATCAGATTGCCCTGCGGCTAGGTGGAATTTATGCCCTAGAACGAATTGCTAAGGTTTCTGCCCAAGACCACTGGAAAATCATGGAAATTTTATCGACATTTGTGCGATATCAGTCCCCTGGGAAGATTCATGTAGAGATGCAAAAGCAAATCAATGACTCATGCAGTCCTCTTCCAATTACAGAAGACCAAAAACTTCCTATTGATATTCAAGGTGCCCTGACGGTTATTGGCAGGCGCGACAGCTCAAAAGAGCTCGAAGATGATAAAATTGATTTACGTCACGCCACACTGATCGGGGCAAACTTAACAGAAGCAAACCTGCAAGAGGCATACCTTAATGGATCCAAACTACAAGGAGCTGATCTTAATCAGGCTAATCTAAAAGGAACATATGTGATCGGAGCCAATCTAGAAGGGGCAGACTGTAATCAAGCTAACCTCCAAGGAGCATACTTGATCAAAGCTAACTTGACAGACGCTTGCTTATCTGATGCTAACCTAGAAGGGGCATTTCTCAGGAGCGCTAAGCTAGAACAGGCAATCCTCTGGAATGCTAATTTACAGCGGGCATCGTTGATTCAAGCTAACTTGCAAGAGGCAAATTTAGAAGGAGCTAATCTCCACGGTACAGATTTAAGAGGGGCTAACCTCCAAGGAGCTAAAAATCTGACCAAAAAGCAGATTGAATTGGCACAAATAGATAGCGAAACTATTTTACCATACTACCTGATTAGGGCTTAATATTATTCTAATAAATTTGCGTTTTTTTTATAGGATACAGAAGACATAAATTAGATCTGGTGCATCTTATATTTGTAAAAACATAATCGAACAATAATTCCATTTAGATAAGCACAGCCTAAATAGACTTCGCGGCAGAAGTCGGAAGGAACAGCGGATCTGGGAATAGTGGACAATAATTGACGTAAACACTATCATAAAAAGACTTTTGCAAGAGGTCTAATAAATAATTAGAGTAAAAGTTGAAAACTACCATTGAACTACCATTATGAGTCTGAGGGGAAGCATATGGGCTACGCGAACAGCGTTCAGCTTAATTAAAATAAACCTCTTTGCCCTATGGCCACGCTACGCGAACAGAAGAATTTAAAGGTGCCCTTGACCCATTAAGAATTAAATTCGCCACGGGTCGCACCTAATAGTTCGAGATTAATCAGAATTGAAAGGTAAGCATTTAGCTGTCAGCCGTTGGCCTATGGCCACGCTACTTGAGGTGCCATAAGCCTTGGCCTATGGCCACGCACTCGCGTTTGGCTGATAGCACCTCAAGTAGCACCATCTGTAGCGCATTAGCTGATAGCTGATACGCGACACGCTGATAGCTGAATGCTTACGAATTGTGAGAATTTTTGATGCCATATTCCCTACTCCCTACTCTCTACTCCCTACTCTCTACTCCCTACTCTCTACTCCCTACCAGGAATCCATGATCGCGGTCGGGTAGGGTACGCGATCGCATAAACTGATGGAATCATCTATAAAATTCCATAAAAGAGAGGGTGATCCGTGGCTACTGACTACATTTTGTTTATA
>NZ_JAAHHE010000064.1:0-28820 GCF_010692525.1 Moorena sp. SIO3B2 | reverse complement strand
TGATAGCTGATAGCTGATAGCTGATAGCTGATAGCTGATAGCTGATAGCTGATAGCTGATAGCTGATAGCTGATAGCTGATAGCTGATAGCTGATAGCTGATAGCTGATAGCTGATAGCTGATAGCTTACCTCAAAAGGTGTTTGTAAAAAAATATTAACAATAATTGACAAACACCACCTCAGCTAACTTTTTTAGTTATAATACTGGTATCGGAATAGTAAAGGAAGTCCACTGATGAACAAGTCCGTTTGTACTACTGAAGCCGCTTCTCTGTTAGGTATTTCTTCTCGACGCTTGCGCCAACTCCTTAATGATGGTCGCGTCCGGGGTGCTTATAAAAGTGGGAAATTCTGGATTATTCCTCTGTTCAACAATCTGCCCCAAATCATTGAGAAGAAGCGTGGACCAAAGGGCAAATGGCGTACTACTCGTCCCCCAGCTCTGGCCAAAATCAATGTCAACCGCAATCGCATTGGCAGCAACAATCACAAAAGTCCCGAAGAGCGTCAGCCAGTGATTTCAGTAAAACGAAGCGGTGACAATCTCTACGGCAACCAAGTAGAAATCCTCGGTCCTTGTCGGATTGTCTATCAGCCCGATAAGCCACTGGGTTGTGGCGCTCGTCTGTGGATCGAAACTTTCAGTGATATTCACTTCATTGGTGGCAGTTTTCCCGCCACTGCCTAACGCTCATATAGCAAGTCTTATACCCATGAGGTACAAATCTTTGGGTTTTAGGGAGCAGGGAGCATGGAGCAGGGAGCAGGGAAGAGGGAAGAGGTAAAAAATAATGTGTACCTCATAGCTATGAGAAACTTTATAGCGCTACGTATTCAGATGTTTGACATTGTCTTGATGCAATAGCGAGTTGGGGAAACCCCCTTTGGCGGCACTGCATCGCTCAATTCCGAGACCTCCAATGCTTATTTTTGACTTCTGACTTCTTACTTCTGACTTCTTACTTCTGACTTGATTACCTTTGCTATACTGAACAGGATCAAAAGTATACTTCCGACTAATCCCAGATGGGATGGAGAGATAAAAAACTCGCTATTAGAAAAAATAATTAAATTCACACCAATCGATATCGGAATAGAAGTGGTCAATAATCCTAGGGCAAATTCCGTATCAAATGTCGGGTGAGTACGCCGATGTTGCTCTTGGTCGAGCATATTAATCTGGGAAGCGTACAACAACGGCCATAAACTGCATCCGCTTTGGGGGAAAACTACAGCTAGTAGCATTTGTGCTAATGTATCTGGTTTAAACAAAATCAGTACTACTGCACTAAACCAGAATCCTGCTGCTGAGCGGACAAGTAAAATTAGTAAAATTTTCCGTAATTGTAAGGTTTTCGGCTTCAGAGAAATCCCTACAAAAAACAGAATCATGGGAGTAGTGCAAGCCGCTAACCGTTGCAGAGCCTGCAAAATTATTTCTGGGATAAGTGTTTTACCTAGATTTAATACTCCTATCAACAAACCCAGTAACAACGCTAAATTTGCTGGTTCTTGGATCAGTGTCAATCCAATCCTTTTAAATTTGCTGAAATTGATGTGGAAATTATCAACACTGCGTTGGTGTAGATACATCCCTAAAGCATAAAGACCGATTAGCACAAAACATTTATTCCCTACATCCATCAACCCTGCTAGAGCTAGTCCTTGCTCACCTAAAAATTCCTGAGTAAACGGATAAACTGTTAAGCCAGGAGCTAAAGACGCAAACATCAATATCAAGGAGCGGGCTTTAGCTTTTTCTTGGGGAGGAATCACCAAACCTGTCAATAACCATCCAATTCCTAACAAGAAGACATTGATAGCAAGTCCGAAAGCCGGGAGCGAGAGTAAACCTTGACTTATATCAATTTTGATCGTGGATAGGAATAGAGCCGCAGGAAGTAAGGCATTGATAATTAACGTTTTAATAGCACCAACTGCTACAGGTTTTTGAAATTTCCCTTTCAGGGCATAACCAATAGCAATGAAAAGCAGCAGGGGGATGACTTTATCAATCGCCAAAGCCCTCAACCTTTACTGGATTGAACAGTGTCTTGACCCAGCAGTACCAATTCTCGATGCAAATCGTCGTAAAATCCCTGACGAGCTCTAACGGCCATGGCTACGCCCTGCCATACTTGCCAAAGGGTTTGGGGAGAATTAGCGATCTGCTCAATCACATCTAAGATGTCCTCAGCATGGTCTTGATCACAGTCGCAGTGAACGGCAAAGAATTCTTGTCCTTTGGTGGAAATACCCAGTTTTTTCAGACCTGCTAAAATCAGTTGGTTTTCATAGGGTAGGATAGATTCCGTAAAAGCCAGTATCCCCAATCCAAAGGCAGCGGGGTATTGGAAGCAAGCAGTTGTGTAAATTTGCAGGTAGCGTTGGGTTCCTGGTAATAATTCTTGTGATGACTTTGGTAGAGGTATGGACTGACCTGCTTCTATCGCTGATAATTCTTCAAATAACTGCTGCCACATTTGAGGATGGGGTTTGCTATGGCCAGGTTTCCCCGATAATCCGTGTTCTTCATAGAGATTCTTTAATAAAGGGATTCGGGTTTGGGGTGTAGGTAACTTAGAAGCAACAGCAGTCAGCCAATTGGGGAAGCACCAACTAATCAGATAACGCTGCTTGAGCCAAGTATCTAGGTTACTACTTACGCCAGTTTCCCTGATTAAACAGCTTAATCGGGGATGATCAGCAACTAAGACTCCTAATTTTTGATCAGTAGTGGGTAAATCCTCTAGGTGAGTGTGCCTTAAGGGTCCATTTTGGAAACTCAGCAACCAGGGATGCTGGAGTAGAGCATGATTTCGGGCATAATGGGGAATTTGCTGGGGAGACCCCAGACTTTGGATGGTAGCGATGGAAAAGCTGTTGGGTGATTGGGCTTGGGTGGGTCTATCATACTCCTGCGGGACTTGTAGAGTCCGCATATATTCTAGAAAATCTTGCATGGCCTAATTTCACTAGTAATAGCGTTTTTACTTTTTTCTACAATCAAAGCTTCGTCCCAACAGGAAGAACTTATAGCAGAAGTCAGAAGTCTGAAGTCAGAAGTCAGAAGTCAAACTCTGGCGCTTACTTTGGGCTTCCACACTTATACAGCAAGCTCGAATTATGATTTCATGGCTGTTTCGTCAGATCAACGGTTTTACTATACCGATTAAGCACTGATAAATATGGATCAGCTGTCATCTCTATGATTGGCATACTCAACAACAGGCTTAGAGGGATTGAGACTTGCAGCAATTCTGTTTCCCCTGTTTGCCTTGTCCTTCTTATCGTTCCCCTTTTTGCTTGGTACCTAGTCAATTTCTCTTACGCACTTAAGCAAAATTGCTTATTAAGCCTTACCAAACACTATAAGTAGTAGGGGCACACGCTGTGCACACTATAAGTAGTAGGGGCACACGCTGTGCGCCCCTACAGATGGATTTACTATCATTGTCATGTGTCGCAGAAGGATGGGGATACTCTTGGTCAAAAAAGCTTAGTAAAGCTGCTAGCCACTTCTTTTAGTTTTCAGCTGGTGGGTTGCCTGTCAGAAAATATTACAGTGTCGCCCAAGCAGCAGTAGCACAAGAAGTTGGGCGACTATGCGTTCGCGTAGCGTGACCTAAGGTCAATCGCTTATGTCAATTATCGAAGAGCCAAAACGATTAAGGTCGATAGATTGAAGCAGACATTCCTTGTTGACGAAGTTGGTTAGCAAAAGCATTGGCCTTGGCTTCATTTCTGAATGCTCCCATCTGAATTTTCGTACCTTGTGGGAATCGACCCAAAAAAGCTCCAGGTACAATTTTCCTGGCTTTGGCTAAACCACTAGCACTGCCGTCGTTGAGTATCACGTAATATTTGATTTTAGTAGATTGAGACGGTGGTGCTGCAGTAGTTTTATTTCTGGTAACCACTGGCTGCGCGCGGCAATGGTGCGGCAATAGAAACCGGTCGTGAAGCAGGCTGTGAATTGTTTTGAATTCTCTGGTTTGCTCTAGAGCCAATTTGATTCTGTACCGCCAGTTGCTTTCTTTTAGCTTCTAATGCGGCTTGTTGCTGCCGAGCTTGAGCCATGATTCGATTTAACTTCTGACGCCAATAGCCTCTGGTTGGCCAATTGCTGTTTTTAGCATAGTTCAACACATCAACCCACCGACCCTGTTCTAGTCGCTTGTTGAATCTTATCAAACTTACGTTCAAAGGATACCCATTCATTGTGCCATTGGTCAATTTTGGTTTGGGCCCCATTGAAAGCAGCACTACTAGGCAGCACATCTTGTGCGATTGGCCGTAGGCCACGCCAAAGGCGATCGCTATTGCCCCCTTGATATTTCCGGCCTGATAGTTTTGCACTGCTCTTGCCAAAATTAGTGAGCCATTATCTACCGGTGGTGCTGGTGTTGGCTGACGGGTCTGTGGTGGCGATGGGTGAAAGGTGGGATATCTGCTTATAGGCTGAGTGTCATTCTATCAAGTGTAACCCTTCGGGTGATGGGGGAGACTTGACCCCCAGGTTCAAGGGAAGGGGGTCTTGGTGAGCTGATCGATGAGTTCACGAAAGCCAGGTATTGCGGCTGATATTCACTCTTTTTTGGCTCTTCCTTGTTCTTTTTTGCTCGGGGGTTACCTCATAGTACACACCTGTTTTGTTGTGGTTGCCTCCTTTGTCATATCATCACGATTGTATGATGATCTCGAAATGGGTGTGCGCTTTTTTACGATTATTTTCCGCTTCTATCGTTCAAATCCGATTTTTATGACGAAAAATATCCAGATTCATCCAGAACACGTTAGTATCTTACTGTTACAACGACTGTTCCTCCGTTATTTTTGTATAACTTATCGTCATTGTAATAAATTTGCTTGACGATTCTTTCTCTCTTTTCGATATTTATTTTCTCCGAGGGGTGTTCTGAGAAATTGGCTTCTTCCTTTTCGTATACCTTTATCTCCGAAGGCTCTAAACCAGAAAAAAACACCGTGGCGCTTCCAGATCCGTAATTGGCAACCTCAACCTCATCGCCCCCTTGCAAGTAATAATTACAAAATGACGTATCAGTGATTATGCATTTATAGGATATGGGGTTATTTGCCCATGCTGGCGTTTGAACGGTGATTAAACACGCACATGTGGCTATCAGGATAATCATAGCTTTCTTGATTCTTTCCACACTCATTCTTGTTTCCTCTAATTTTGTGACGTTAGTGCTTGACTTGAAACCCGAGTCCCAACCCTTTTTATAATTCAACTGATTTTATCACTCCGTGGTTTTTTTTTTATTTACGTTTTTTAGTTTAAACTTGCACCTATGCCTTCATGCGCCATGGCTATCCAATTCTTCGTCACAATGTTGGTTGTTATACTCCCTATACTAGAGTTTTTTCTCCCCTCAATCCTATGGTACCGGACACCGCCTGATTGATTTTTAGAGCAACCTGTAGGGTGGGCAAATCGTTGCCCACCCTACCCATGGATTGTGTGCTGTTCGGGTAGTGTACCCCCAGCTTCAAGGGAAGGGGGTTCCGGAGAGCTCTCCTTATATCGATATATTTGCACAATACTACCCCTCGTTCGGCTTTTTTCGCTCTTGTTGCCTTTCTTTCTCTCTAGTTTTGGCCTAGTTTTTCTTTGTAATGGTCCGGCTATATCTACGCCGGCACCATGGTCAGACAGGTTTTACTTGAGGCTGGAGTACGGTCCGGTATTCACAACTACTCCTTCTTCCTCCTGGGCTTTTTCTCCTTTTTCCTTAACTACATCCCCGATTATTTGTCTTTATTTCGTAGTTAACTCCTCCCGCTTTTGCTTCGTACGACACAAAATAAGCTTCGTCCGAATAAAATCTAAATTTCAGTTCCTTCTCAACAGTGTATTGGTCATTGATCTCCTCATACACATCATATATATTGAGTTTGCCTCCGCCTCCTGCATTAGCCGGAGTAATATAGAGACATGATGGCCCCGAAGTTCCATATGTCGTAACCGCTAGCTGTTGCTTGATTGTTAGATATCCTTTGCAATAATCAACTTTTCCCAATTCGCATACGGGTCGCTTTCCTGCTCCTAAGGCCGCCTCCCCCTGGATAACACCAGCCCAGATCATCAGCACCAGCATTAGGACACCTATATACTTCGTAAGTGTTCTTGCTTGAACTCTCCACGGGTTGAAACCACGTGGATTCTAAGCTGATGTCACTTCGCGGGTTAAAACCGCGCTATGTGACGCTTCACGATACGATCTAGAAAGTGAATCCAGTTTGTACCGTTGCGGCAGGTTCAAAGCTGCCCTACCGACCTCGGCTAGGGGAAACCCTAGCTGTGTCGCTACTTTTCGTAAAATATTGCCTGCGCCGTTACAATCGGCGTTGATAAGTTCATTGTTAGCTGACCGATACAAACCACGTCTAACCCGCTTTCCTGACTGTTTCCACCCTTGCGCTTTGGCGCACGCTACGCGAACGGGTTTTTCACCAAATGTAGGTAGAAAATCATCATCTAGAAAGCTAGCCTTACTGGTGTAGCTCTCTTCAGTCTCAATGAATTTGATGCAGTATTGGACACACAACTGCTCTATCCGGCCTTTGAGTCTTGCTGTTGGAATCTGAACAAATTCCTGGTTATTCTTCTTGCCAATCTTGATACCGTCCTTATTCCCTTTGTTCCATCCAAAGACAACAGTATCAATCCCATGTCTCAGACACCAGTTAACGACAAATCTGGCCACTTTGTTGATATTGTCGCGCATTTGCCTGTTGCGCTTTTCCGTCAAGAAGGCAAACTGCTCATCCCAGTAGTCCTGCGGTTTGCCTTTTTTGATTTTTCCGACCTTTTTGTTGTACCACTGGTTTTGAGATTTTACCTTTCTACCATCAACGATGAATGACTTCCCGGTCGTTGAAACGCAGGTTAACCAATTATTGAGCCCTGGATCGATTCCCAAAGCGTTGTTAGTTGACGGAACCGGATCAACACCTGGCTGCTTATAGACAAATTCTAGGTAAAAGCAATTATTTCTGGGAACAAAACGAAACTCTTTTATTGACTTGAAATCAAGATTTGATGGCATAGGGAGGAGGAAGTGGTCAATTCCAAACCATGCTTTGATCTGCTTCCCCAAAGTGAATTTGAGTTGACCGCCAACTAGTTTAACCCATCGAGCCGGGTAACTAACTATAGCCATCCCTCCTTTCTTCCTGTACTTTGGGACTCTGGGTTTATTAGTTAGCTGACCTTTTTTGTATAACTTGTTCAAAGCTTTGTAGGATTTGAAAGACTCAATGACTCCATGCAGAGCTTGTTGAGCACAAGCAGACCTCATTGCTTTAAAGTGAATGTTAGTTTTGAGCATTTTATCTAGGTCGGCGTTGGTTAGATACCTCCCAGTCTTAAACAGAATTTGCCGACAGTAATAGATGCCGCAATTTGTTAATTTATTGGCTTCGGAGCAGATGAAATCTATGACTGCCCTAGTTTCAGTGTTCGTGGTTATTAGATGTTGTTGGCATCCATACATGTTCTTGCTACCTCCTTGTCTATAGTATATATTGAATATACTATATATGTCAACAAACATGAACAAAAAAAATCAGGGGATTTTTAGAACCAACCCCCATTCAGTAACTTTACTCAACTACCATTTTGTCTGGTGTCCCAAGCGTCGGAAAGCCGTATTGACGGGAAAAGTGAAAATGAGACTACAAGAAATAATTTTTGACTTATGCGGGGAAAATAATTGGAGGTTGATCGCCCTAGAAATAATGCCAGATCACGTCCACATGTTCCTGGAAGTCGATCCCACTTTTGCCCCGTCAGTAATAATCAAGCGAGTAAAAGGGCGCGCCTCCCACTACCTCAGGAAAGAATTCCCTCAGCTACTCAAACTCCCGACTCTGTGGTCTCCTAGTTATTTCTGCTCAACCACCGGAAACGCCAGTACAGAAACAGTTAAAAAATACATTGAAAACCAGAAAGGGAAGTAATTGAGCGATCTGCGGGATAAATCCCGGTTCGCTCCACACCCACCCAATAAATTAGGTGGCTAACTCTCGCTCGTTAATTTTTCTGTTTTTCATCACCGTTTACTACCCCCAATAGGCTTTATTCTTTTTCCATAGGATATTATCATAAGGACTCGCATTTTTATAACCTTCGAGCCTCTTAGTCATAAAAAATCAAACCCAGATCCGAACCACCAATTTATTGGTAAACTAGCGGTCTAACCAAACGTCCATATTCATACCGTGAGCGCGCGAATCCTATATGTGGGACAAAGATTAATATATTGGTGTAAATCACCCCCAACGGGCGCTCAGTGCTTATTACTGTTATCTGGTAACCACTGGCTGCGCGCGGCAATGGTGCAGCAATAGAAACCGGTCGTGAAGCAGGCTGTGAATTGTTTTGAATTCGTTGGTTTGCTCTAGAGCTTATTTTATGAGGTACAGCGAGTTGCTTTCTTTTAGCTTCTAATGCACGCTTGTTGCTGCCGAGCTCATTGATGATTCTTTTTCACTTCGGCACGCCAATAGCCTCTTGTTGGGACATTGCTGTTGCGGAGCATAGTTCAACACATCAACCCACCGACCCTGTTCTAGTCGCTTGTTGAATCTTATCAAACTTACGTTCAAAGGATACCCATTCATGGTGCCATTGGTCAATTTTGCTTTGGGCACCATTGAAAGCGGAACTACGGCAGCACCTCTTGTGCGATTGGCCGTAGGCCACGCCAAAGGCGATCGCATTTCCAAGATATTTCCGGCCTGATAGTTTTCCACTGCCCTTGCCAAAATTACTGAGCCATTATCGTGCCGAAGCGTGCTGGTATTGGCTGACGGGTCTGTGGTGGCGATGGGTGAAAGGTGGGATATCTGCTTATAGGCTGAGTGTAATTCAGTCAAGTGAAACCCTTCGGGTGATGGAATTGACAAGGGCCCCCAGGTTCAAGGGTTGGGGGTCTTGGTGAGCTGATGGATGAGTTCACGAAAGCCAGGTATTGCGGCTGATTTTCACCCTTTTTATGCTCTTCCGTGATCTTTCATGGTCGCAGTAACAGCTGGGTGTTTTTACCCCTGCTACCCGTGTGTTGAACCGTTTTATTTTCTGGCGCTAGTGCGTTGTGTGGCTTTGGTTTTTGTGGCTCGTTGCGCTTCAATACCCAACATCTTGCATAGCATCTATGAAATTGTCATAAGTCAACCATTTATCTTTTTCAAAATAACCATCAACATAACCACCTATTACTACATCTCCGTCTAATACAATCACTTTCTGGTTTTTCCATTCACTTGTTAACTTTATTTCATAGAATTCACCCTTCTCCATATATTTTTCTTCGGTCTCCTCCACAGCGAACCACAGTTTATCCAGATCTACCAGCGCCACTCTTGCCTCATTGTTCGCATAAACCAATACCTTTCCATTTACGTTAGAATTATTCATTACTTGGTACTCTTCCAAAGCATGCACAACAAACGGTGAACAAAACTGATAACGGAGATCGCACCTTGAATTACGAGTATATGCCCATGCCTGGTTTTGTATACTCATCGTAAACAACAGGATTCCGAACACCATGATCAAACATTTTTTCAGACTATTAGCTTTCATTATTTATTCCTCCACATGGCCATAAACGCAAATAGGGGTAAAAACCCCGATTCCCTTGCTGCTCTAACAGTTCTGTATCATACCATTGCGGCTGGAAAATTTACATAATCCAAATTTAATGGCTATTGCCTACCGGCCTAATCCGCTTTTTCTGTGTGCTCGGCCTTTCATTGTACCGCCTTTTGTACTATCACTATTCAGCGCTCACCATCGGGCGACAGCTTACATTTTTTGATCTGTCTTATGCTCGGATTTCCTATCATCTGCCACAACTCCATGAGCATCATCATAAATTAGATAGATTATTGTTTTTTCTTCCCCTTTAACCCTTCTAGTTATCCGTAACTGAGTGCAGGGATCAACCTTCTTTTCTTATGGTTGTAGGCGGCCTGTGCGTACATCATCTTCCTTAGTATTGTCTCATTATATCCTTGTATGCTTCTATACCTATCCGCTCTTCAAATTCTGATTCAATTCCTGCAAACACCACACTTCCGATTGCGCGGATCGTAGCATAATGCCACTCTGGGGTGATCGAATATTCCTTTTCTTCTCCACGGTGTAGAATATTTCCATCATCTACACGGGTGTAACTTTCAGCTTCCTTCCACACCTCTACTTGGCTACTTTCTTTGGGTATTATGATCACCTTGACTCTGTCATGCTCCCGATTTTTAATTACCACTGTATCATCACTAAGAACTATAGGACCACAAGAAGATAAGTAGCCAAAATCGCATTTAAAAACTTTATTGTTAGCCCATGCTTTACTTTCGATTCCCATCGTAAGCATTAGCACTATTACCAGTAGAACCACTAAAGAGCGTAAATGACCCATATGTTATTTTGTCTCCTAACTTTTTCCCGTCGGGTTCGTTTTACCCCTGTACCTAGGTGATCATAAAATTTCACACGGTTTATTTCACCATTGCGGGGTTTTTTATCCTGATACAATAGTATTACTGATCAAAATCCCATTGGAGCTCAAATATATTACGATTTATTACTAAAACTAGGTTTTCCTCCGATTTTCATTCCTCAGCTCGATTCCATAACCGGGTCTGGATCACGGTTATTGTTGATACAAATTTCACTACTCGTTACCCATCCCTTTAACCGGGTGATACCCTCTCCCAGCTGATGATGTCTCGTACGCCTTCAACCAATTAACTTTAAACAAAACAATTAAGGGATATAGATTGAAGCAGACATTCCTTGTTGACGTAGTTGGTTAGCAAAAGCATTGGCCTTGGCTTCATTTTTGAATGCTCCCATCTGAATGCGAGTACCTTGTGGGAATCGACCCAAAAAAGCTCCAGGTACAATTTTCCTGGCTTTGGCTAAACCACTAGCACTGCCGTCGTTGAGTATCACGTAATATTTGATTTTAGTAGATTGAGACGGTGGTGCTGCAGTAGTTTTATTTCTGGTAACCACTGGCTGTTTAGGCAATGGTGCAGCAATAGAAACCGGTCGTGAAGCAGGCTGTGAATTGTTTTGAATTCTCTGGTTTGCTCTAGAGCCAATTTGATTCTGTACCGCCAGTTGCTTTCTTTTTGCTTCTAATGCGGCTTGTTGCTGCCGAGCTTGAGCCATGATTCGATTTAACTTCTGACGCCAATGGCCTCGTGCTGGCAAATTGCTGTTCTGAGCATAGTTCAACACATCAACCCATCGACCCTGTTCATAGGCTTGTTGAATCTGATCAAATTTGCGTTCAAAGGATATCCATTCATTATGCCATTGGTCAATTTTGGTTTGGGCACCATTGAAAGCGGAACTACTAGGCAGCACATCTTGTGCGATCGCAATTGCCCCCTTGATATTTCCTGCCTGATACTTGTCCACTGCCCTTGCCAAAATTAGTGAGCCATTATCTACCGGTTGTGCTGGTATTGGCTGACGGGTCTGTGGTGGCGATGGAGCCCTCCTGACGACAGGTTTTGGTTTTGGGTAAACTTTTTGCTTAGGAACGTTTCTCTTAGGAACATTTCTCTTGGGAGCAGTTGCCACCACTGGATCAACCGTTGGTGCGCAGTCAGTCAAATTTGTAAACACCCACCCGGTAACCGGTGAACTAATTTCTACCCAGCCAGGTTGTCCACTACCAGTTAGAACTAGACTGGTTCCCTGATTCAGCTGACCAACTTTTGACCCGTTAGGCTCGGAGCGCACATTCGCGAACGGATTACCTGTCACCTGGCAATTACCTGGGGCAGCTGGGGCTGGTGGCTCATATACCACCGGATCTGAACGGTGATTGGGTGTACTCCTAGGAGCAATTGGTTTTACTATTTTAGGTGGTGACCAAGAGCTAGAACGCATCGAGTAGATCATACCAGCTATCGAGGAAGTAACTAAGGCAATGCCAGTGCCAATGATCAGAGACAAATTATCCGATCTATCCGCCTTAGTTGGAGGCAAGGGAGTTGGTGCTGGTTTATTTGGAGTAGAACCTCTATCGGCATTTGCATCCCAAGTTTTTTGCTCTGAGAACGGCTTTGATAATTGCTCCGGTGGGAAGTTTTCTTCAACTGTGGGGATATTGTGAATTGAGTAGTAGGTCGGGGAATTGATGGAGTACGGTTTTGAATTACTAGTCAGTTTCTGTAAGTCTCGTAAAACCTGCGATGCCGACTGGTAACGGTCTTTGACTTGGTAGCGAACCATTTTAGTAAGGACATTCGCCAATCCTAAACTCACTGACACCAGGGATTGCCAGTTAACTTCACCAGTTTTGAGGTCTTCCTGAAACTGATCTGGTAACATTCCAGTTAATGCCTGAATCCCAATAATCCCTAGGGCATAAATATCACTGCTAGGACAGGGCTGACCCAAAGCCTGCTCACTGGACATATAGCCTGGAGTGCCTACTACCACAGTATGGTGAGTTTGTCTATAGGCACTAACCAAATCAGTTTGAACTTGCTTAACTGCACCAAAGTCCACCAAGACTAACTTTTGATCTGCCGTGCGTCGGATCAGGTTATCGGGCTTAATATCGCGATGAATCACACCGTGACGGTGGACAAATTCCAAAATACCTAAGACTTCCTGCAATAGCGCAATCACCTGTTTTTCCTGCCATCGGTGACCAGGGGACAACTCTTGGCTCAAGAGATGCCCTTCGATGAACTGTTGCACCAAGTAAAACTCATGGTCTTCTTCAAAGTAGGCAAGAAGCCGAGGAATTTGGTCATGATTTCCCAGCTTTTCAAGGGTTTCAGCTTCCCTACTAAATAGGCGTCGAGCAGTTTCTAAAAATGTCTGAGAGCCATTGGGAGGCTGAAGTTGCTTAACAACACAGCTTGGGTTACCTGGACGCTTCGTGTCCTTGGCTAAATAGGTTTTGCCAAATCCCCCGGAACCGAGGACTTGAGTCACTTGGTAACGCCCGTCCAGTAACTTGCCTAACATAGGATTGATGTGCCTAAGATTTCACAAAAAGGAAGTTTAAAACTCCGCACCAAGGGGGCGGGTTGCTAACTGTCTCATGTTTAACATACGCTGATCGGTATTATTGACCAGGACTGTGACAATTTATCTTCTGATTATATGTATGCTATCAGCTATCAGCTATCAGCTATCAGCTATCAGCATTAGGCTAAAGGCTATCAGCTATCAGCATTAGGCTATCAGCTATCAGCTATCAGCTATCAGCATTAGGCTAAAGGCTATCAGCTATCAGCATTAGGCTAAAGGCTATCAGCTATCAGCATTAGGCTAAAGGCTATCAGCATTAGGCTATCAGCTATCAGCTATCTGCATTAGGCTGACCGCTGACCGCTGACCGCTGACCGCTGACCGCTGACCGCTGACCGCTGACCGCTGACCGCTGACCGCTGACCGCTGACCGCTGACCGCTGACCGCTGACCGCTGACCGCTGACCGCTGACCGCTGATAGCTGACCGCTGACCGCTGAATGCTTACGATTATCTGGCTCAACTTAGAATACTCTACCGGAAGAGGAATTTTTCAAAGATGATAGTCCACTGGTTATTAGGATAGAGCAGATATCGGTATAGTATTAAGAGCGACGGATAGCCGGTGAATATTGCTGTTTTAGTTAATGTCTGGTAAAATAACACCCTTCAAGGGCTGTGTGGGAGTGGATTAATGAAACCCCTATTTAAGGATACGCTGGCATGGGAACAAGCTCAACTGCTGATGCAACCTACGTTTATTCGTATAATAGACCAAATTGGGCGACAGTTGGAGCCAACAAACTGGAAAGTCACCTATCAAAACGTTACTACACCCATACCGGGCTATGAGATGTGTTTGGCACATCAAGATACTTCAGTAGCCATTAATTTATGGGATTTGTGTTTCCAAGTCTGTTTTCGTGACTATAAGCCCACCCAGTCTGAATTAGACACTCAGCCAGTAGAAATTGACCCGATGCTGATTGATCAGGCTGGTGAGGTGGATTGGCAGTGTCTAGATGCAAAAGCCAAACAGCTAGTAGAAGAAGTTGTGGCAGGATTGCCACTGGTAGATACCAATGACAAATGACCAATTGCTAGATGCCCAGCGCCTGGCTGGGGCAAAGTTTGAGTCGGTGGCTTCACGGATGATTCCCGTAAGCTTTGGCAATGATGCAGCAGGGATTGAAGCAGCCCGTCAGGGAGTTGCCTTAGTTGATTGTTGCCATTGGGGGTTGATCAAAGTATCTGGTGATGACCGACTACGCTATCTACACAATCAAAGCACCAATGACTTCCAAACACGAAGGCCAGGCCAAGGCTGTGAGACGGTTTTTGTCACATCTACAGCTCGGACTATTGACTTAGCTACTGCCTATATCTTAGCAGATTCAGTGCTATTACTAGTTTCTCCAAATTGCCGCCAGCAGATCATGGAGTGGCTGGATCGTTATATCTTTCCCATGGATCAAGTGGCATTACAGGATGTATCGGATCACCATGCTGTTTTATCCTTGATTGGACCGGTTAGTGATGCCCTCTTAACAGGCTTGGGTGTCGAGATATCAGGAGAAGATGCTAGTCACCAGCAACTGATGCTCGGGGATAATCAAGTCCGCATCGCTGTCGGGAGTTGCTTGGCAATGCCTGGATATACTGTAATTTGCCCTGCCGAGAATGCTGCCCAAGTTTGGCAGACCTTAACCACAGCAGGAGCAATCCCCATAGGCGATCGCGTTTGGGAACAGTTGCGTATCCAACAGGGACGCCCTGCGCCAGGTCATGAACTGACCGAAGATTACAATCCTCTCGAAGCTGGTTTATGGCAAAGCATTTCCTTTAGCAAAGGCTGTTACATTGGTCAAGAAACCATTGCGCGCTTGAATACCTACAAAGGAGTGAAGCAACGACTATGGGGTATCCGCTTAAGTGCTCCTACTGACCTAGGAAGTGTCATTACCGTAGATGGAGAAAAAGTGGGCAAGCTGACCAGCTTGACGGAAACTGACCAGGGAGTGTTTGGTTTAGCTTATATCCGCACTAAGGCTGGTGGTGCAGGGTTAAAAGTTCTCTTAGGGGACGTCGAAGGGGAAATTGTGCCTGTACCTTGCTTGAGTCATGACTATTATGATCCAAGTGCTGAGTAAGTTATCAGCAATCAGCAATCAGCCATCAGCCATCAGCCATCAGCCATCAGCCATCAGCCATCAGCCATCAGCGATCAGCTATTCCCGTAGCGTGGGCGTAGCTTGAGCCATTCCCGTAGCGTGGCCCAAAGGCCAAGACTGAGGGCTGAGGGCGGAGGGCTGAGAGCCTGCGAATGCTTACTGCGATAAAATGTAAGACTAAAGCATTCACACTCCTCCTTTGAGGACATCCAGTTTATGGCCCTGCCAATTGTTGCAGTTATCGGACGCCCGAATGTGGGGAAATCAACCCTAGTCAATCGTTTGGCCGGGGTGACCGATGCTATTGTCCACAACCAACCAGGAGTAACCCGCGATCGCACTTATCGCGCTGCTTTCTGGCAAGACCGAGACTACCTGGTTGTCGATACTGGCGGCTTAGTCTTTGATGACAATACCGAGTTCTTGCCCTTGATTCGAGAACAGGCAATGGCAGCTTTGGCTGAAGCTAGTGCAGCAGTGTTGGTGGTGGATGGTCAAGCCGGACCCACAGCTGGAGATGAAGCGATCGCACAATGGTTACGTATACAAAATACCCCAGTTGTGCTAGCTGTCAATAAATGTGAATCTCCCCAGCAAGGAATTATTCTAGCCTCCCAGTTTTGGGAACTGAATTTAGGAGAACCCTTCCCGGTCTCAGCAATTCATGGCAATGGTACAGGAGAATTACTAGAAAAGCTGGTTACCTACCTGCCGAATGTAGACAATATCCCAGAAATCCCAGAGATTAAAGTCGCTATTGTCGGACGCCCCAATGTGGGAAAGTCGAGCTTATTGAACACCCTCACTGGGGAAAATCGCTCCATCGTCAGTCCAATTTCTGGCACTACTCGTGATGCCATTGATATGGTAGTACAACGGTCAGCAGATCCAGAAAAGGGTACTGAAGCCCAAACCTATCGCTTGATTGACACTGCTGGCATTCGCAAAAAGAAAAACGTTACTTACGGACCAGAATTTTTTGGTATTAATCGTGCCTTCAAAGCCATTCGCCGCTCAGATGTAGTGCTACTGGTGATTGATGCTATAGATGGCGTGACAGAGCAAGACCAAAAACTGGCAGGACGTATTGCGGATGAAGGGCGTGCTGCGGTAATTGTAGTCAATAAGTGGGATGCCATAGAAAAAGATTCCTACACTATCTATGACTACCAAAAACAGGTAAAAGACCGACTGAGTTTTATCGAGTGGGCTGAAATCATATTTGTTAGTGCCATGACAGGCAAGCGAGTCGAAACAATTTTGGATTTAGTTGACACCGCTGCCAATCAACATGGACGTCGTGTCTCTACCTCTGTAATTAATGAAGTCCTACAAGAAGCCGTTAGCTGGTACACTCCTCCCACCAATCGCCAAGGGCGTCAGGGCAAAATCTACTACGGCACCCAGGTAAGAACTAAACCCCCCACTATTGCCCTGTTTGTTAACGACCCCAAACGCTTCAAAGAAAACTACCGTCGCTACATAGAGCGTCAGTTCCGCCAACAATTAGATTTCACCGGTACACCACTACGCTTACTGTGGCGAGGTAAAAAAGTCCGTGATGGAGAAGAAGCTCAAATCAACCTGAATCGAGCTACCCGTGTGTGACAACTAACCCCCTCGACCACTGCCCCACTCAGCACTCAGCACTAACATGGACTTATTGCGATCGCTTCCCATCGGACTGTATTTGGAACAACCAGTAACCTGGATGCATCACCTCGACTCCAGGGTCAAGATGTTTTGGTTGACCAGTTTTCTGATCGCACCCCTGTTGGCAAATCCCTACTCTAGGATCGGGTTATCCTCGTTACTGATTTTAATCACCTTATCTGCTAGGATTCCCTGGCGGGTGTGGCGTCAGCAAATGGGTTGGTTGTTGATGCTGGCATGTTTTGTCTTCCTGATCACTGCGATCGCTCCAGATGGTATGGCCATTGACCATCAAGTCAGACTACCTGAAGAACTCACCCTACCTCAACCTAGTGACTACCGTTATGTGATCTGGAGTGGTAAAGCCTTTACTATGATTAGTGTTACTATTACTCGTCGCTCAATAGATTTAGCGATCCGCATCAGCACAACTCTATTTATCCTAGTTTACAGTTCAAGTCTCTTCCTGCTTACCACAGCACCAGAAGAAATTACCGCAGGTTTAGAAAGCTTAATCAAACCCTTACGGCGTTTGAATGTTCCAGTTACCGAAATTCTGCTGACCTTAACCCTTTCCTTGCGCTTTATCCCCCTAGTGCTCGAAGAAGTACAGAATTTAGGTCGTTCCATACGCACTCGTGCTATCAACTGGAAAAAACTCGGTCTGAGCCGAAGCCTACAAGTTTGGTTAATGGTTGCGGAAAAGCTTCTGGAAAATCTGCTGTTACGGGCTGAGCAAATTGCTAGTGCCATGACTGTCAGAGGCTTTACTAGTCCCAATGAACATCAAGTGGAGTGGCATCAACTGCGCTTACGCTGGTGTGATTGGTTAGCACTGGCAAGTTTACTAGTATTTTGGGGAGTAAGATTAACCTGGGGTTGGAAAATTTGAATCTTTTGTGAAAAACATAGCTATGGTTTAATCTAGGTAACTTAAAGCAATCCCTAGGCTTTAAAACCGGAACAGTCAAAAGATATGTATCTCAGCCATCTCTATGACAAATCAATCACCGTCCGAGCGGACATCACCCCCAACAGCTCCTCAGCCAAGTCGTAAACCAATTCTAGACCTTGATGAATTACTGGCAATTATCGTAGCCTTCGCTACTATTGGTCTAATTCTGTTTTGGGGAACGAGGGGCAACCGGGGAAAATTTAGCTTAAAATCCGTTGATTCTCCCATAGCATCATCTAAGTCAACGGGGGAATCATCAATATTCCCAAGCCTTAAATCAATCACGGGTGGGGGTAAGTCATCATCTGCGCGTTCCTCATGGTCCAAATCAAGAAATCGTTCTTTGTTTAGGGGATATTCACCTGATCCAGCTACCGGTTTAATGCTTGGGTCAGCTCAACAAGATAACTCACCAGAGGACTCAGAAACTAATCAATTCCTGGGGCTATTCTCATCGGGGTACTCATCGACAGGATATCCCGACCGCACCATGGCTAAGGGCAAAGCCCGAGGCGATAGCACTACTGACGGTAGCACAGGTTCTGACAAAGCCGGATCAGATGGCACTACTGACGGTAGCACAGGTCCTGACAAAGCCGAATCCTCATCACAAACTATCCCTATAGATGTTAGCGATTTCCGCTCCATTCAACCAGCAGAGATTCCTAATAATCATTGGGCAAGTCCTTTCATGATACCTCTAGCCCAGGACAAGCTATTAATTAACTTACCTGATCAGAAATTTCAACCGAACAGACCCGTGACAAGGGGAGAGTTGGCTGCTCAAATTCAAAAAGTGTTTCAAGAGCAGAAGAAGCGACAACGAGTAAATTATAAGGATAAACCTACTGATAAATCAGCCTCTAAAGCCATTGATGAAGCTACCGAAACCGGCTTCATGTCAGGATATCCCGGAGAGAAGTTCCGTCCTGAGCAAAAGGTTCCTCGTGTACAGGTTTTGGTTAGCCTGATTAGCGGTCTTGATCTTCAACCTTCATCGAATCCAGCCAAAACCTTACAGATTTACCGAGATAAGAATCAGATTCCTGAGTGGGCGATTGATAAAGTAGCAGCAGCAACAGAAGCGGGTATAGTTGTTAACTACAGTGACAAAACCTTGCTCAGACCCAATGAACCTGCTACTCATGCTGAAATGGTCTCTATGCTTTATCAGGCTTTGGTCAAATCAGATAAGGCTCAAGGGGTTTCCTCTCCATATATTGTAGCTCCAAAATAGAATTATCGGTAACCCGTTCAGGTAATGATTAGGCCATTTTAATCAACTTTATTGATTAGCCCGGAGTTAAAACTCCGGGCAATATTTTTTATGGGAATAGTAGGATAGCCATTTTCAATTGGGCTACCTTATTGGTTATAGGAAACAGGGAATAGGGAGCTTCCGAGCAGGGAGTAGGAAACAAAGAAAAAAATCCTGTGTACCTCATTACTATGACAAAGCCTTGTCAAGCATGAACCATTACCAAAGTGCTCTGACAGGTATCCCAATTGGGGTTCGAGGAGGAGTTGTCACTGTTGGCTGTACAGGAGTGGAAATGACAGTTCTCCGAATACGGTTCATCCGTTCGATACGCCTCTGTTGGAGAGACTCTAACACCTCGCTAACACTACTGGTAACCCTCCTAGTGTCTGAACTCGCCAAAGCAATTGAACTAACAACATTAACGATACGATTCCCAGCCATCAAGACTTGCTTACCTTCTATCAAATGCCATTGCCTGAGCTTGGAAGTCGGTAGCCAAACAGTTTGGCTCTCACCGTTGTCAAGCTTAACCTTTACCATATTGCCAACGATACTCTTGATAGTACCTTTGTTAAGCTCTTGCCCCCTATCTTGTTTGAGGATCCGGTTTTGGGCTTGTTCACCCATTGGATTAGCCTTAGCGGGAGCCATAGCAAGGGTACACAGCAGCAGTGACAAGGTAGTCCCTGTCCAGACATTCAAGTTTTTAATTTTCATCATCAACTTAACTTATATTTATGTTAATCGAAGGATTTAAAATTAACTAATCTACTGTAAAATCTACGGAAATCATAGATTTTTTCCGGAATATTTATCAGGAAATTTACTAATTTTTTATAAAAACAACAATTCTAACCTGGGTGTTAAGGTTTTTGGTAATGTGGCTTTTCAAGTCTATTAAAGTGATGTTATAAAGTTGTTATAAATAAAAAATCATTAGGAATGGTGAGAGGTAAATTGCTATCTCGGAGCTTAATGCTACTCTGCTTGAGTATAGTAATTCCAATACTTGATGGGCAACAGCAGGTAGCTGCCTCTGAAAAAACCAGTAGTCCTGACGCTACTACCAAAGAGGTTTTACATCAAAATCAATTGCCTGGAATTGAAGTCCCAAAATTGCCACCCCTTGGAGACCCGGATATATATCTTCCTCTAGAAGAAGACATCCCAGCAGAGGCTACTCAAATTACTCGTTTGGTGATTAAATTGAGTGAACGTCGTGTTTATGTCTATCAAGCGGCTCAAGTGCTAAACAGTTACCCAATTGCCATTGGTAAAGCGGGTTGGGAAACACCAACAGGCAATTTTGAAGTGATCCAAAAGCTTCAGGATCCAGCTTGGGAGCATCCCTGGACAGGTGAAGTAATTCCTCCAGGGCCGAATAATCCCCTTGGCGATCGCTGGATTGGTTTTTGGACTAATGGGAAGAATTATATTGGATTTCATGGAACAACTGCTGAGGAACTCGTCGGACAAGCTGTTTCTCACGGTTGCATCCGAATGCTCAATAAAGATGTCCGAGATTTATTTGAAAAGGTGGCTATAGGAACACCGGTAATCGTACAGCCTTGACATCCTCTCCGGGAATAGGTTAAACCCGAGACCTAGAGACTTGAGCCCTTAGCTCTTCATAATTATAAGATTATAACAGCTGAAAACCCCGTCACAAAGCGAGCGGGGATGAAAGCTTATAGCGGCTTGACGCGCCTTCTAGGAGTGGGAGAATTTCATCTTGTATCACTACAGAAAGTGTAAGCTGATGCGTATTTAAATTGGTTTTTCCCAGATCCGCTGTTCCCAGATCCGCTGTTCCCTTTGAGAGATTTAGGTATCCCAATCTAAATGCTGAACAGCTTAACAATGCCACTTGTCGTTTTGTTCTAAGTCTGCTAGCATAATAATATAGCAGAAGAGGTCGAGTTCTGATGATCATACTTGAGTTTAAGGCATACGGAAAAAAAGGACAGTATCAATCCATTGATGAGGCGATTAGGACTGTCAAGTTTGTGCGAAATAGCTGTCTTCGTCTGTGGATGGACAATCAAGGTCTAAATAAATATGATTTAAACAAATATTGTAAGACCTTGGCCAAGAATTTTTCATTTGCCAATGAACTGAACTCGACTGCTCGTCAAGCTGCGGCTGAAAGGGCATGGTCATCGATTGCTCGTTTCTTTGATAACTGCAAGAAAAAGGTACCTGGCAAAAAAGGCTTTCCCAAATTCCAAAAGCATTGCCGTTCTGTTGAATATAAGCAATCTGGTTGGAAAATATCTCCAGACAAAAAGTCTATTACATTCACCGACAAAAAAGGGATAGGAAGGCTTAGATTAAAGGGTACATGGGACTTGTGGCGTTTTGAAAAAAAACAGATCAAGCGGGTTCGGATAGTAAAAAGAGCTGACGGCTATTATGTTCAGTTTGGTGTTTCCGTTGATTGTACGGAAACTTTAAGACCTACTGGCAATACTGTTGGCTTGGACGTGGGGCTAAAAGAGTTCTATACCGACTCTAATAGCTATGCCGAACCTAATCCTCGATTCTACAGAAAAGGGGAGAAAAACCTTAAATTTTATCAACGTCGAGTATCTCGCAAAAAGAAAGGCTCAGCTAACCGTAAGAAAGCAATTAATAGACTAGGTAGGGCACACCTCAAAATAAGTAGGCAACGTCAAGAACACGCCAAGAGACTGGCGCGTTGCGTAGTCCAATCTAACGATTTGGTCGCTTACGAAGATTTGAGAGTCAGGAATTTGGTTAAAAATCACTGTCTAGCCAAGTCTATTAATGATGCAGGTTGGTATCAATTCAGAAAATGGCTAGAACATTTTGGTCAGAAGTTTGGCAGGGTGACTGTAGCAGTAAATCCTGCCTATACTAGCCAGAATTGCTCTCAATGTGGCGAGGTAGTGAAAAAGTCTCTATCAACTAGGACTCATGCCTGCAAATGTGGTTGTCAATTAGACCGCGACCACAACGCTGCAATCAATATTCTTGAAAGAGCCTTAGGTACGGTGGGGCACACCGGAACCTGGATCATTGATCCGAACTCTTCCGGAGATCTGTCCTCTACTTTTCCTGACTCCGGTTTGGTTGAGCAAGATGGGTCGTTGAACGAAGAATCCCCGCGTATGCGCGACCGGGGAGTGTCAATAATTTTTCGATAGCGATGAGTTAAATAGATCCCACGCTTAGCGCACTCCCAATTGATTTGGGGTCAAAGAACCAATGGTGAAATTATTGCCCCTATACCTCGACTTGTGGTCTGTTGCTCCACTTCCGGTCTTGGAGAGTTTCACAACTCAAATCCGATTGTTATAGTTATGATGGTGTAGGTTAAACTAACCGAAAACTATCTAGAGAAACTATCTAGAGAAAATATTAAGGTCAGCACCCCCCTGTTGCCTAGACGGGGCTTCAAGCCTCCGAGGCTAGGTAGCAGGGTGAAAACCGCACTTGACGTTCGTTTTTCCGACCCGGCCCCCCATAAACGGGGTTTCCAAACTTCAAACTTGTTTTTTTATGAGTAAATCAATAATTGAGTTAGTTGATGAACTGTCAACAGATAGCCTAACCGTAAAAATACTGAACGCACTGGATTTTGTGATCCCAGGGGAGTGGGAAAACCTCGTGGGGTTTAACCACACCATTCGCAAGCTAACTGGGGAAGAGGATTACGAGGTGATTACGAAAATTCGCGATCGCGCCCTCGCCATCTACGAAGACCCCAATGAGGGATACCAAAAAGCCGTTGGAATTTATCAAAAGTTTGACAGAACTGACAAAGCGATCGCAGCAGCCGCTTTAGCTGACAAAGTCGGGGATACCTTTAGGTGGATCCCGTTTTTAGAGAAACTGACTCCTAAAGCTGACAAGCTTCAAGGGGTTGACTTGGGTCTGAAATTAGTGGGGGAATTACTTGCCCATAGCAAAATTCACAAGGTTGGCTTGAATCCCTTTGAGTTTGCCAGTTCTATCCGGGAAAACTATGATCAAGCTGCTCTGATGCGGATGGTAGCTTTAGTTTGCATTGATGGGGTAATTCCTCTTGGTGCAGACTTTGTGTCTAAAGTAGGAAATACCCTTGAAGAAGGAGATCAATCAGCCTTTGCCAACAATGATGAGTTTGAAGCCATCAGTGACTCAATCCCAGATGGCGATAAACAGGGATTCATTACTCAAACCTTTGATGCAGTTGGTGGCTGGATGGATAATTTAGTTTCCTCTGTTGGATTAAGCCGTGATTCACTGTCCGATAGTTTGGGGGGCTTTGTAGAAATTGCCGATGACAAGTTAGACTATGTGGCGGCATTTCTAGACGCTAGCACTAACTACTATGAGCATACTGGCATTCAAACCGTTGCGCGTCATTTAATTCTTCGTGCCGCTGAAGAAATTGACTAGGGTAGTGGTAACTGCTCACCCTAAATGATCAGTGATCAGTATAGATCAGTATAGACGTTCCATCAATCTACCCCAAGGGGACTCCCGTTATACCCGCAGGGTTAGCGGGAGGGGAATTGGGGACTGGATCTCTTGGGTTTCCTTAAAGTTTTTGCTAAGATAAATGTATGATCGCACCGTAAAAAGTGCCGGTTTATTCGCAAGCTGAAAAGCCTCTGTCTTGATGCAATAGCGAGTGGTTTGTTCGCGTTCGCCTTTGGCGTGGCCTACGGCCAAGCGTCGCCTTTGGCGATAGTTACCGTAAGACAGGCTCGCCTTAATCAATAAGTTTTAACCCTTTTTTGCATAACCTACCAACCATAAAGGCTCAACGTAATCAGGTTTCGTCTCCGGGGGAAACCACGGCAGCGCGGTCATGGGGGAGACCCCCAAGACCGCGCTGCCTCCCCAAGACCGCGCTGCATCGCTGCTAAAAGGGTAAACCAACTGTAATCTTGAAAAAGTAAGCCCAATGATTTTTTGAGTCGGAGGGTGTAGAGGCTGTTTGGCTCAGCCGTTAAGGGTTTTCTACTCTTAAGAATCCCAGCTCCTTTGGAGCCGCTACGCGAACACTATAATCTTTGATGAGCGTGATGGGAGTGTCAAGGAACGTCTATACTCAAAAAGGGACAAAATCTCCAATAGAATAGTACTAGAATAATAGTTAATAATACTTGAAGAAAATTTTAATTCCATCCAGTTGAGTACTGACCTTGACAATGCTGCAATACAAAGTTTCTAAGCTAACTGAGTCCCGTAACTTTGTATTAGTTGCTGCTGGATTAATTATTGCTTTAGCGGTAACAGGCTGTGAACAATGGGATTCATCTGACCGGATAAGTAGACCAACACCAGACAATTTTCCTACTCGTACCTTCCCGAGACCGAAACCTAGGCAGTCGCCACCAGGGATCAAGCAAGTTTTTTACGTGGATTCTCAACAGGGTACGGACACGGAAAACGCTGGTCTAACCACTGCTAATCCCTTCAAAACCATTACCTATGCCTTAAAGCAAGCTCGTCCCTTAGCTACTATCCAGCTAGCGCCAGGTCAGTACACCGTTGAACAGGGAGAAACCTTTCCCCTTAAACTCAAACCTGGCATGATTCTCCAGGGAAACAAGTCCCCTAGAGGTGAAGGAGTAGTTATAATTGGTGGCGGTCTTTACCTCAGTCGCACGTGGGCAGGTCAGAATGTAACGATATTGGCAGCTCAAGATGCTCAGATTCTGGGACTAACTATTACTAATCCTAATACCAGAGGGAGTGGTGTGTGGGTAGAATCCACCAATCCCATCATTCGCAACAATACCTTTATCAATAGCCATCGGGAAGGAGTGTTTGTTAGTGGTAAAGGAAACCCTCTGATTGAAAATAATCGTTTTGCCAATAACCAAGGAAACGGTATATCTGTAACTCGGGAAGCAACAGGAGAAATCCGGGGCAATATTATTGAGCAAACCGGTCATGGTTTGGCGATAGGGGGCAACAGTTCACCCTTGGTAGTAAATAATCAGATTCGTGACAACATTGACGGGGTGGTGATTGAAGGGTCTGCACGTCCTGTGCTGCGCGAGAACCAAATTATCAACAATAGTCGGGATGGCTTGGTAGCGATTAGCCAATCTCAGCCAGATTTAGGCACTGCTAGTACTCCTGGAAATAACCTTTTTGAAGGCAATGAACGTTATGACATTTACAATGTTACTGGCAAAAAGCTATTAGTAATTGGTAATCAGCTCAAGGGGGATGGAGTTGCCGCACTGCTAGAAGCTGAACCAAGTTCTCCTGAATTTCCTGAGGTGCGCTTTCCGTTGGCGAATTAAATTCGCCACGGGTCGCACCTGTAGACTTTGACGTTAATTAGTTTGGCTCAGTATGCTCCCTAAGCAATGCCGATTAGATTAGGATTGTTTTCATACTTTATTCACAATTGACATTTACAATGGTGTATGTTTTCCTGAGAGAAGTTTATAGTTAAAACAACTGAAAATGGGTCAATCAATTATTGAATTAGTTGACGAACTTCCAACGGATAATATAACCGTAAAAATCCTGAATGTACTGGATTTTGTTGTTCCGGGGGAATGGGAAAATCTCGTCGGTTTTGACAATACAATTAGCTCAGTTACAGGGGAAACAGATCCAGATGTGATTGAGTCAATTCGCGTACGCGCCCTTGAGCTGTACGAAGACCCTGATCAGGGATACCAAACAGCTATCTGGATTTACCAAACTCTTGACAAGACTGACACAGCGATCGCAGCAGCGGCTTTAGCTGACAAAGTTGGGGATACCTTCAGCTGGATTCCATTCTTAGACAGACTGACTCCCAAAGCTGACACCGTTCAATCTGTTGACTTGAGCATAAAACTAGTCGGAGAACTGATCGCTCATAGCAAGATTCACGGCCTTGGTTTTAATCCGGTAGATTTTGCTGCTTCTGTGGCAGAAAACTATCATAAGGAAGCTCTGATGCGGATGGTAGCCTTAGTTTGCATCGATGGTCTAATTCCTCTCGGTGCTGACTTCATGTCTAAAGTACGAAATAGTCTGGATGAAGGAGGGGAGTCCGCTCTAGGAGACAATCCTGCCTTTGCAGCTATCAGTGACTCAATTCCTGAATCCGATAAACAGGGATTTATCAGTAACACGTTTGATGCAGTTGGTGACTGGATGGATAATTTAATTTCCTCTACTGGGTTAAGCCCTGAGTCACTGTTTGACCGTCTGGGTGGCTTTATAGAAGTTGCTGATGACAAGTTAGACTATGTAGCGGCATTTCTAGACGCTAGCACCAATTGTTATGAGCATACTGGGATTCAAACTGTTGCTCGTCATCTGATTCAGCAGGCAGCTAAAGAGATTTGAGATTAAGTCTGGTTAATCACTTATCAAATAGTCCCTAAATTTTGGTGATTGGCATGAGGTAATGGGGAATCAGTAATATGACCACGATTCCCCATTGCACTAGTATCCATTATCCAGGAAATATAAAGATTATTTTTGAATTTATTTGTGCCTATTTTTGTGGCGTATAATGTTTTTTTTACGGGTTAAATTCAAACGTTTAATCATTCGATCGACTGTGGAACGACCAATTAAAACTCCCGTTTCTTCGGCTAACCAAATCCGGAGTTCATCTAACGTAGCATCCTGGTTTTTGATGACAAGATCTCGGAGAATATTTAATTGCTCTGGGGTAAGTTTTATCGGAGTTTGTTTAGTTCTAACTTTGGGAGCAATATTTCCGGTTTCTCGATACTGTTTGAGTAATTTTTGAACAAAGCTTAAGGCAACATTAAACTGTTGAGCAAGCTTACGTTGAGAGATATTGCCTTGATTATAAGCATCAATAATTTTTTGTCTAAGGTCAACAGAGTAGGCTTTCATGGTTTTTTAGGAGAATTATCTGAGCTATCCTCATTGTACCTGATTAGCTTGGTAAACGCTAGATTTTTTTATGCCAAAACATTGGAGCCTGGTAAGCATATGCGCTACTTGAGATGCTATTTGAGGTGCCGTCAGCTGTCAGCTGTCAGTTTATTTTATTCAAAAGCTGTTCGGTGTAGCATGCACTACGGGGATAAACTATTCCCATAGCTTGGCCACAGCCTTTGGCTGATACCTGATAGCAGATCAAGTAGCAGATCAAGTAGCGCACACTACTTGATCTGCTTATGGGCTATGGGTAAGCTACACTATGCTGACGGCTGAAGCTGACGGCTGAATACTGACGGCTGAATGCTAACGGCTGAATGCTGACGTTGTAAAGTAATCTAAAAATAGTTAGATGCTCAAAGAGCAGACACTAGCAGCTGTGTGATTCAAAGCAGGTTTATGATGCAATATCGAAGATTTGGGCGTACAGAATTACAGATGCCAGTCTTTTCCTGTGGTGGTATGCGATACCAGTTCAAGTGGCAGGATGTTCCCAAGGAGCAAATTCCCCAAGATCATCAACAGAATTTGGAAGCAACAATCCGCCGTTCTCTAGAGCTTGGCATTCATCACATAGAAACTGCTCGTGGCTACGGTACTTCTGAAATGCAATTAGGAGAGATTTTGCCAAAATTTCCCCGAGAACAACTGATTGTTCAGACTAAAGTTAATCCTAAGCCTGACCCCAAAGAATTTCGTCGTAAGTTTAATCAATCCCTAGCTTTATTACAACTTGACTATGTTGACCTACTGGGAATCCATGGGATTAATACCCCTGAGTTGCTAGATGATACTATCCGTCCTGGTGGTTATTTAGATGTAGCGCGACAGCTTAAAGCAGAGGGGAAGGTACGGTTTATTGGATTCTCGACTCATGGTCCTACAGATGTGATTGTTAAAACCATTGAAACGGACCAGTTTGACTACGTTAACTTGCACTGGTATTACATTAATCAGTTAAATTGGCCTGCCATTGAAGCCGCTACTCGTCACGATATGGGGGTGTTCATCATTAGCCCTTCCGATAAAGGGGGTATGCTCTATAAACCACCACAACGGTTAGTGGAACTTTGTGCTCCCCTTAGCCCAATGGTGTTTAATGATTTGTTTTGTTTGAGCCATCCCCAGGTGCATACGTTGAGTCTAGGGGCATCTCGACCATCAGATTTTGATGAACACCTTAAAGCTGTAGAACTTCTGGAGCGCTCAGAGGAAATATTACCGCCGATTTTAGAGCGTTTGGAGTCAGAAGCGATCGCAAAATTGGGAGAAGACTGGTTCCGAAGTTGGCACATTGGTTTACCCACCCATTCAGAAACTCCAGGGGGTATAAATATTCCAGTGATTTTGTGGTTGAGGAATTTAGCGATCGCTTACGATCTCGTAGAGTATGCGAAAATGCGCTACAACCTCTTAACTAATGGGGGTCACTGGTTTCCTGGTGCCCCAGCCAATCGGCTCAGAGAATTAGACCTGAGCCAATGTTTGCGTAACAGTCCTCATGCTGATCAAATACCAGCTTTTCTGGAAGATGCCCATAACTTATTAGGGGGTGAACCAGTCAAACGCCTCTCCCAACAATCATGAATAGGTTTGAAGCATATTGTTAATTGTTTGACACTCCCCGCCCTGGAAGGACGGGGATTCTTGTTTCAACGAGGTGACTTGTTATCCCTTGCCGGAGCCAGGAAAAATAGAGGTCTCCTCTCCCCAAGCGTAGTTGGTCTTTGAGCTAGGTTTCGGTGTGCCGGAGACGAAACCTTAGAAGAGTGGAGCCTTAATCATAAAGTTTTAACCAAAGGTGCGCTTTCCGTCGGCGAATTAAATTCGCCACGGGTCGCACCTCTTTTACCCATAGC
>NZ_JAAHHE010000639.1:0-2549 GCF_010692525.1 Moorena sp. SIO3B2 | reverse complement strand
TTAGTGCTAAATTAACATCAATAGCTTCTTAAGCTTATTATAGCGTTAATTCAACGTAAAATTGACTTGGTCAATTTGATCGCTGAAAAGCAGTGCCTGAGAAAGTTTCAAGTTTTTGGAGAGGTCTCCTACTCCCCTTATGCAGGGCGACCGGATGAGTATCAGCCGAGCCATCCCCAGCAGGTATTCTGGGGGGACACCCACCTCCATACCATCTATTCCTTTGATGCGGGTGCGGCTGGAACTACGCTAACCCCGGAAAATTCCTACCGATTTGCCCGAGGAGAGGAAGTGACAACCGATGGTGGGCAACCAGTCCAGTTGTCTCGTCCCTTAGATTTCTTGGTGGTAACCGATCACACCGACCAGTTGGGCTCCTTCCAACAGTTTGTCGATTACCCCCCACAAGATTGCGGTGACGATCAGCAGCAGATAGATGATTGGCATGAAGCGATCGAAGAAGGCGGTGATGCTGCAGCCAACGCACAGAACGAGATTACCTCGGCCTTTGCTCAAGGTACCATTCCAGCCTGTATGCTCCAAAGCCCAGAGGAGTTCGGTGCAGCTTGGGATAATGAAGTCGATTGGGCAGAAGAGTTCAACGACCCCCACAAATTTACAGCAGTGATTGGGTATGAGTGGACTTCCCTAGATGCAGGGGACAACCTCCACCGGAATGTCATCTTCCGTGACAATGGCGACAAAGCAAAACAGTTGCTCCCTAAAACTACAGCAGATGGCACAGACCCAGAACTTCTCTGGGCGTGGATGCAGAACTATGAAGACACAACGGGTGGTGATGTGCTGGCCATACCCCACAATGGCAACCTGAGCAACGGAAAGATGTTTGCCGACACCGATGCTCGCGGTATGCCCCTAAACCACAGTTATGCCGAGCAGCGACAACTGTGGGAGCCACTCTATGAAGTTATCCAAATTAAAGGAGCGGGGGAGACTCATCCTTTTTTGTCTCCTGATGATGAATTTGCTAGTTTTGAAATTGCAGGTTGGGATAATGGTAATCTAGACCTGACCGCTCCGGAAACACCTGATATGTACGAGCATGAGTATGCCCGTGCTGCCCTCAAGAATGGATTGAAGTTTGAAGAAGACTTGGGAGCTAATCCCTTCAAATTTGGTCTGGTAGGTTCCACGGATTCCCATATTGGGATTTCCGGGGTGGAAGAAAATAGCTTTATGGGCAAGTTTCCCATTTATACCCCTAGCCCCGAACGGGCAGAACACGTCTCAAAGACAAGTTGTTTTACTAAGGATCAAGATGGCAACTGTGTTCCGGAGAATCCTGAGGTGAACCGGTTCGGATGGCAGTATGGAGCAGCTGGCTTTGTAGGAGTTTGGGCTGAAGCCAATACCCGCGAGTCCCTGTTTGATGCCATGGCACGACGGGAAGTTTATGCCACCAGCGGACCAAGGATGATAGTTCGCTTCTTTGGCGGTTGGGATTTTACCTCGGAAGATGTGAGTTTTAACCCTGGACAAGTGGGCTATGCCAAAGGCGTTCCTATGGGAAGCGATCTGACCAGTATGCCAGAAGGAAAAGTTCCCACCTTTTTAGTAGCTGCATTGAAAGATCCGATTCGGGGGAACCTTGATCGGATTCAAATTGTCAAGGGCTGGCTGGAGAATGGCCAAACCCAGGAGAAAGTTTACGATGTGGTCTGGTCAGGCGATCGCGTACCTAATGACACAACTGGTAAGCTTCCCCTTGTGGGTTGTGAGGTCAATCCTGCTATCTGTGAGACGGACGATCCGATGGAAGATACCGGTACCGTCAATACCGACACAGCCGAGTGGACAAATAGCATTGGTGCGGTTGAGCTGGCTCAGGTTTGGACAGACCCGGACTTCGATCCTACCCAAAAGGCATTTTACTACGCGCGGGTGCTGGAAATTCCGACTCCTCGTTGGACGGACTACGACAAGGTATTTTATCAGATAGAAATGGCTGAGGAAATTCCCTTAACCCTACAAGAACGGGTGTATACTTCTCCGATTTGGTACTCCCCATCTAACGTAACATCTGAGATAGCTCCGTTGCCTGAAAATCCCGAAGATGGCAGTGATTTTGACTTCTGGAACAGAATAATTCACGAAGTTATTCGATAAGTAACTGTTGAATTAAAGTAAGCCATCAGCTATCAGCTATCAGCTATCAGCTATCAGCTATCAGCTATCAGCTATCAGCTATCAGCTATCAGTCAAAAAATTGTGGCTAGACTACGAGAATGTCTGACGGCACCTCAAGCAGCGTGAGCTTTTAGCTCACGGCTGACGGCTGAATGCTTACGGGATTAGAAATAAGTGGTCGTTGTTTGGTATTGCAACGGCCACCTATCGCATAAAAAAAACCAATAACTTGATAGATTAAACAAGGCACAAATTAGGTATATAAAATGAATTGGAACCGTATTTGGAAAATAGGGGTGGCAGTTGCGATCGCCCTTGTTTTGGCCATTGTTGCCTACCTGGTGATAGCACAACAGAATCGACCCATCCCCGATATAGGCTCTACAGGCACCAGTAACCCC
>NZ_JAAHHE010000638.1:0-2560 GCF_010692525.1 Moorena sp. SIO3B2 | reverse complement strand
CAAGATAGTCGGAACTACCCAAGCAGCTTTTCTTCTAGGGATTTGCGTCCAACGAGTTCGCCAACTTCTGAAAAATGGTAGAATTAAGGGCGCTCAAAAAGTAGGCAGATTTTGGCAAATTCCCCTATTTAACGGCTTGCCTAGGGTCAGTCCTGGTCGCCGTGGACCCAAGGGAACCTGGAGAAGAGGTTTCCAAAAGGTGGCGAGTTACATCCACGTCAACCAGAACGTGATTAAGCAAAATAAAAAGAACAACACCTACAACCCTGTGCTCACTGTCAAACAAGGTAACCGCAACACCTACGGTCATTATGTAGAAATCAAGGGTCCATCTCGGTTAGTCTATCAACCCAATTGTCCCAAGGATTGTGGAGCTACGGTGTGGCTGGAAGTTGACCCTTCTGTCGAAATTCTCACTAAAGTTTTTAGTTAATTGCAGGATGGGTATTAGCTTAGCGTTGCTGAATTAAGGAATGAATGCGCGATAATCTGGTTTTATTAAAGCCCCCTAAATCCCCCAATTATGGGGGACTTTGAGAGTTTTGTTCCCCCACCGGTGCGCTTTCCGTCGGCGAATTAAATTCGCCACGGGTCGCACCGCAAAATTGGGGGGCTAGGGGGGCGAAACCATACCCAGAATCAGCAACGCCATTAGCTTGGGGTCATTTCAGCTGGAAGCTGCTTGTTTGCGTAGCTTAAGAATTTAAAAACAAGGTGTTAACTTGAAGGTTAAAACTTTAAAATTAATGGCTTTTGGTGTTCCTTGGCCTAAAGGCCAGGCTACGGGAACGGGTAGGTTTAAATTTGGCAAGTAGACAACTGCGGCCAAGTTTACTGTAGTTGGTTTAATGTTGTTGGCAAAGCGTTCAACTCAAACAGGACGCAAAAGTTATCCCTAGATGACTCATAGATCTACTTACTTGTTACTTGTCAAATTCAGCCAACGCAAAACTTATTCCTATATACACTGATAGATTGACAGATCTATTACATTAGTTGTCAATTTCTTGCCTTGCTCTTGACTACTGTTCCTGTTGTTTGTCACTCTAGCACCAGGAAAACTAATTAATAGTTCTTACCTAAGAAAAACAGTTACGATATGGTAAGTAATGTTTAGATTTGTTGCAGTAGTAAAAAGTTCATCTCTGTTAACCTTGGGTGTATTAGCAGTCGTTAGTAACCTAATCCTGAAACCTTTAGAAGCTGGGGCTGTTGTTAATGATCAGAGTCTGGTCTTCGTAAAGGATTCATTGCCACAGGAACCAGTGCCAATTCCAGAGAAATTGAACAAAGGGGATAATCAGGTTTTAGGGAGCGACACTGTAACAAATTTCAACGCCATGGGTATTAACCAGCTCCCGAGTCCTCCAGCCCCAGCAAAAATTAGTCAAGCCCTACCTCCGAACCTACCTCCGGGTATAGAGCTACCGGAGGATCGGCTGCCGGAGAGACCTCCCTCTCTGGAACCAGCGCCAGAACCCCAACCTCCCCAGAAACTTCCTCCTGTGGATGAACTTCTTGACCCATCTACCCCTAGCCCTGATCTACCGGACGAAATTCTGGAGGATATTCCAAGACGAATCGTCATTAAACGCTTTAATATTATTGGCTCAACGGTATTCAGCCAGGAAAAATTAGCGGAAATTACCGATCCTTTCCTCAATCAACCCATCTCCTTGCCAAGATTATTTAAACTCCGGTCTGAGATCACCAAGTTATATGATCAGGAAGGATACGTTAACTCTGGAGCCTATATCCCACCTCAGGAACTTGAAGATGGGGTAGTTACCGTTGAGATTATCGAAGGGGAATTAGAAGATATTATTGTCAAGGGTCTGAGTCGGCTTAATCCTAATTACATCAAAAGCCGTCTTGCGATCGCTACCAAGAAGCCTCTGAATGTAAGGCGCTTACTGAACGGCTTACAAATGCTGCGACTCGACCCTCTAATTGCCAACATCTCAGCTGAATTGTCAGCGGGGGTGGAGCCTGGGGAGAGTTTGCTAGAAGTAACAGTAACTGAAGCCGATACTTTTAGCACCCAAATAGTAATAGATAATGGGCGCTCTCCCAGTGTAGGAAGCTTTCGGCGTCGTCCCCAAATTCGAGAAGGCAATTTACTGGGATTGGGAGATGCTTTAGAATTCAACTACACCAACACCGATGGTAGTGATACCTTTGATGTCAGCTATACCTTACCGATTAATCCCCGTAATGGTACTCTGCGCTTGGCTTATGGGACAACAGCTAGTGAAGTAATTGAGCCTCCTTTTGATAGGATAGATATTGACTCAGAATCACGGTTTTATGAGATAACCCTGCGCCAGCCTGTATTCCAAACCCCTACCGAAGAAGTAGCTATTGGTATCACCGGCTCACGCCAGGAAAGCGAAACATCTATCTTAGATACTCCCTTTCCTTTATCAGCAGGAGCTGATGATGAAGGGCGTACGCGGATTAATGCCATCCGGTTATTCCAAGAGTGGACTAAGCGCAGTGAGCAACAAGTGTTAGCAGCTCGTTCCCAGTTAAGTATCGGGATTAGTTCAGGAGATACTAC
>NZ_JAAHHE010000637.1:0-2584 GCF_010692525.1 Moorena sp. SIO3B2 | reverse complement strand
TCTGGGCGACCGAAGAAGGCGCTCAAAGGAGTGAAGGTTCCGTAACCTTCCGATCAGCTAGGGTTCAAGCGAAGTTCCCACCCAAAGGGGCATAACGAGATGGATATCAACGGCTCACAAGCTGAGGTACTCCCGAATTGTTATGTCTCACAGCTAGAGGGTAATGCGTAACCAGAAGCATATACCGCATGATAATGGAACGTTAGGGAAAGAACTAACAGGTTGACGAAAGGAATCGTTGATTGAAGCGTCGTAATGATTGATATCCCTGTCAAAGCGGTAATGGGGATACTAGCTCCATGGGTTAATCCAGTAGATATTGGATAATCGGAAGAACTCCACGGACTCGGCGTAGAGACGACAACCATTAGTTCGCATCTCCTTTGTGTGTAACCGGGTAAGCCGAGATTGAGTCCTTAATCTAGGTCGATGATTAAGGTAGCCAAATCGCAAGAAGAGGTATAACTCTGAGTCCGGTAAAAGACTGAACCAAGCTAAAGCCAACATGGTGAAAACCGACGGGAAAGCGTGAAGAGCGTATAACCGGTTGGATAGAGGGAAATCCCTCAACTCGTGCAGAGTGCTGAATTTCAGAACTGATTCTGAGGGAGGAACATAATACTTATTAATCCTTAATTGTAATGGAAAAGATAGAACCGAATTCAACCGAAAACGGTATCGTAACTGAACAAGCTACCGAGTGGCACTCCATAGACTGGAAGAAAGCCTATCGGTTAGTCAGGAAATTAAGACGTAGGATATTCCTCGCGACTCGTGAAGGCAATTGGAAAAAGGTGAATAAGCTACAACGGCTAATGCTACGTAGCTACTCCAATATACTCATTTCCGTAAGACAGGCCGCACAGTTAAATCAAGGCAAAAACACCCCTGGGATAGACAAAATAGCCAATCTTACCCCCAAACTCAGGGCAGAGCTGGTCGATGCTCTAAAAATTTACAAAGCCTGGAAACCAATTCCAACCAAACGTGTATACATTCCTAAACCCAATGGAAAAAAACACCCATTAGGAATACCTAGCATGATAGATAGATGCATACAAAGTATCGTCAAAAATGCATTAGAGCCTTCATGGGAAGCTAAATTTGAACCGACATCATACGGATTCAGACCAGGCCGAAGCACCCATGACGCTAGACAAAGGATATTCAACAACATAAAGGGTGAAAACAACCGAAAGTGGTGGGTACTAGACGCAGACATCTCCGGATGCTTCGATCATATTGCCCATGAACCACTACTGGAAACCATTGGAAATTTTCCAGCTAGAAACCTGGTGGAACAATGGCTAAAGACAGGATACGTCGATAAAGGCGTATTTTATAACACCGAGTCAGGTACACCTCAGGGAGGAATAATAAGCCCATTACTGGCTAACATAGCCCTACATGGCATGGAAAATGAATTAGGAATTACATATAAGTGGCGCAAAGACAAGAGGAAAAAATCAGGAGGATTCTGGAACAACATCTCAGAAAGAACCTTTGTCCGCTTTGCCGATGACTTTGTGATTCTAACTCAAAGCAAAGAAGATGCGACAGAAGCTAAGGTAATCATACAAGAATGGTTAACCAAAAAAGGATTAAGACTATCTGAGGAAAAGACCAGCATCAAACACTTGACAGAAGGGTTTGACTTCCTAGGATGGAACTTCCGCAAGTACAGAACCACTGCACGGAAAACCGAATTGGTCACCCTCATCAAACCCTCCAAGAAGAACATCAATAACTTCAAGAAACAATTGAAGGATGAATTCAAAAAGTTAAAGAGTGCATCCCAAGAACAAGTCATAAGGAAGCTTAATCCCAAAATAAGAGGGTGGGGCAACTATCATGATGGTGTAGTGGCTCAAGAAACCTTCAATACACTCGATAGCTACATCTTCTGGAAATTAAAAAGATGGGGGTTACGGAAACATCCAAATAAATCCTGGAAGTGGATATCCAAGAACTACTTTGGAAAACACTGCCCAGGAAGGGAAGACAAATGGGTATACGGAAACAAATCCTCAAAAAATGCATATCTGCATAAACTCGCTTGGAAACCCATCAAACGCCATACCCTAGTCCAATACAAAAACAGCCCAGACGACCCCGACCTGATTGGGTACTGGGAAGAGCGCAAAGCATTACAAAGGGAAAAAACGGCAAGGGGAAGATTCTCAGCGGGAAAGGACAAAATAGCAAACAGACAGAACTACCTCTGTCCTGTCTGCAATCAATCAATTGGGATTAGTGATGTATTACATATACATCACATTATACCAATACATCTAGGTGGACAAGACCAATACGATAACCTCATCTATCTACACGAGGATTGCCACCACACCATACATGCCTTGGGTGCCACCAATCCCGACATACAGAAAATGCTGAGAGCCGGGAGAAAAAAACCCTCTTTGAAACGGAACAAAAACCAAAAGGTACAAAACCGTAAATCTCAGAAAAGAAGTGGCAGTGATAAATGAGTTCAAAAAGAATCGGTTGCGCCGTGTACTTGGAGACTTGTTCGCACGGTGCGTTGGGGACGAAGCGGGAGCAATCCCGCTGACTTACCCAATCC
>NZ_JAAHHE010000636.1:0-2590 GCF_010692525.1 Moorena sp. SIO3B2 | reverse complement strand
ATTTCTCTAGACCTCGCCACTAGTGATCGCGCCACCATCCCAACCCAGCCTTGAGAACCTCGCAACTCAAAGGACTTGGACTCACGAGCAAGCGCTACCATAATCAGCATCTGTGACCTTGGCGACTTGGAGGGATTGGAATTACAGGCGATCGCCCCGCTCTGACTCCCAGGGAGAAACGGTACCTACGACCTGGGATGCCTAACGGCTTTGAGGGCAGCAGCGCGAGACTAGCTTTGGAGAAAAAGCGATCCTTTCCCCTACTCGTTCGCTACGGTAAGGGGTTGGGAATTCCTTAATTCTATAAGCGCAATTATGTTGTTGAAATGTAAGGGATTCAACAACATAATTACTCTCAATTGAGGTACTCCTAATCCCCAAGGCTTGATTGCGATCGCCAATCCTGCGACCAGCCACTAACAACAACAAGTCTAATAAGGGATGCCTTCAGGGAACATTACGGCAATCCGTTTTTTTCGCATCTCGGCTTCGGACATGCAAATTTCCTCAATCTGATTAACGACATCTTCTTCAATGCCAAGATATTTGGCCATTTTGTGGACTGATGCCTGTTCATCCGGATGATATTCTGCATCAGCAGCACAAGCCTTAATGGCCGCATAAATAATCGCACGACGACCGTTTTTGTCTAGAGTGGGAGCTTGGGCAAGAACCTCAAGTAGATCATCATCTGCCGGGTAATCTTTTGCCATGCCATACTCGGTATTGCTATGGTAACAGGCAGAACGACCAACAACCCAGTTTCTTTCTTCTGGTGTTAGGACGCCATCTCCTTTTGCACAGATCAGAACCGCTTTTACAAGGGCATTATAGTCCTGCTCCGGTGGGATTGTTTTTATCCCATACAACTCATTATATAACCACAGCCGACCATCTAGATCCTTATCTGACATATTCAATTCTCCGTTTTTAGTCTTTCGACTCCATCAGTTTAATATGATCTGCCGTGGTGAGATTAAGATTTTAGATTTAACTTTTGTAAACTCGAATTAGCCGTTAAGGGGCTATAGCCAGGCTGAAAGCAATTTCCAGTATTGCTTTCAGCCATTAATGAAAAAATACATATTTTTAGATCAGGGCTATTTAATTCTAAAAATCGGCTCTTAGGTTTGCTGTTTCATCAATCCACTCATCGAATTTATAGAGCATCATTACTAAATTGTTAGTTGTTAGTTGTTAGTTGTTAGTTGTTAGTTGTTAGTTGTTAGTTGTTAGTTGTTAGTTGTTAGTTGTTAGTTGTTAGTTGCTAGGATAGCCATTGCCCAGCATGTCAGCCAGGGTAAGCGCAATAAAAATGAACTCATAGGCATTGCTTAATCTTCGGATGAATATGAGTGGGGTGGGCATCCTGCCCGCCCGAAAATAAGCATGAAACTGGCAAGATGCCAGTTCCACGCAAACATGCCAGTTCCACGCAAACATGCCCATTCCACAAAACTATTAAAATCATCCCGCATTTATGGAACGCCCACAAGAGTTGTATGATTGGGATTAGCAAGGAAAATACTATTGCTGTTTTTAGTCAATTGGGAAAATAGTATCATGCCACACGCTATAGTAACTGGAGGCTCCACCGGCATTGGAGCTGCTACCGTAGATAAGTTCGTAGCCGAGGGCTTCTCAGTATCTATTCTTGATACAAATGTATCTGCTGGTCAGCAGCTCGTTGAAAAATATAACAGCAAGGTCATGCTTTTTAAAGCTGACGTGGCAATAAGAGACGAGGTAAGTCTAGCGATCAAGTCTGCAGTTCTTAAGTTCGGTACTCCAGACGTACTATTTGTCAATGCTGGGATTTATCGCTTCACTTCTATCTTTGATCTTAGAGAAGAGGATATGAGGAACCTGATCGAAGTAAACCTGTGTGGAGTACTCTACACAGTAGCCGAAGTCGCGCCACTGATGCGTGAACAGAAGAGTGGAGCAATAGTCTTAATGTCCTCTGACCAGGTCTTTATCGGTAAGAGCGGCTGTCTTGTCTATGGTGCAACTAAAGGTGCTGTAGGTCAATTGGCAAAGGGGCTCTCCGTAGAACTGAGCGAGTATGGCGTTAGAGTCAACGCTGTATGCCCAGCATGCGTTCGCACCCCTATGACCGAGAAGATTTTTCAGGAAGTTGCAGATACTCAAAAAGAAGATATAGAAAAAGTATGGGCAAGAGAAGCACAAGCACATCCAATAGGAAGAGTTGCTTCCCCTAAAGACATAGCTAGTGTTGTTTATTTTCTTTCCCAAGATGGTGCATCATTTATGACTGGAGCGCTCATTCCGATAGATGGCGGACTCACGTCTCAGACTCAATCATTATCATCCCTCAATGTTTCGGATACTTAAGCCCAAAAAAAACCTCAAAACGGGAGATTAATATAAGATGCTTCTAGCTCAGAAGCATTAGCTAAGCTCCTCCCAAGGAGGCTCACTTCATCTTCGACCATGGGTCGCTGAGTCTTTTTAGCGTGGTCTCGCTTGTTTTTTCGACTTTGGTTTATGCTTCGGTGTGAATAACTCCCATCCCTGTCTGCTCCAGAGAGTAAAACAATATTCAAGCCGGAGGCAAATAGGAGCGTCC
>NZ_JAAHHE010000635.1:0-2596 GCF_010692525.1 Moorena sp. SIO3B2 | reverse complement strand
ATTTATAGCATTTATCATAGTAATGAGGTACACAGGATTTGTTTCCGATTCCCGATTCCCGATTCCCGACTCCCGATTCCCGATTCCCGATTCCCGATTCCCGATTCCCGATTCCCGATTCCCGATTCCCGATTCCCGATTCCCGATTCCCGATTCCCTAAAACCCATAACGAAAGTACCTCAGGCAATTAAAAACTGCTATATTAAGCTTTTTGCTCCACCCCAAATCCTACTAGAACCACCTTGTCTAGGGGTTGACTTTCTGGAGGACGCTGGTAATTGATAATTTTGCGGATTCTTAAGTTGGGATTGATCAGGGTAATGGAATCAACAGATACCACACGGGTATAGTAGGTGGTCATCAAAAGTTCTAGTTTATTGGTATCGAAGCTAAAATGAGCGACTTTAGGTTTAGCTTCTTCGTAGGCGCGATCGCGTAAATAATCTCCCTCTATAATCATTGATTCTTCGACCTGAGGCACAAAAAGCATATTCAGTTGTTGGGACACCCGTTCACCTTTTTCAGAAACTGTCTCGAAACCAAGATGATAACCACACAGGTCATTGATATTAGGTAAGTCAGGTTGCTGATTATCTATCAATACCTTAGTTTTAAGGGGAGAAGACAGGGGTTCAATGGTGAATTCTGTAAGGGAGCGCTCTACCTCCTGGTGAGTCAGATTATGATAGGTACGTTGTGCCACCCAGGTTCCTACACAGCAATCAAAGAAGTATTTAAATTTGGATATGGACATGGTTTTGTTAATTTATTTATTTTAAATTTATTTATTTTAAATTGTTACTAGCTATTATATTTTTTATAGTTTTAATTATGAGTTATTTGTTTAGCTAAATTTTTTCAATTGATTAATTAAATGTTCGAAATAGGGGGCTATTGTGTCTGGTTCAGATAATCGCTTTAAACTAGCAGCCTTTATGCCTTCTAATCCTAATACCATTGCGGGGATTGGGACTTGCAATTCTTTGTACAACAAATTCATATAGTGCAGTCCTTCAGCACTAGTAAAGTTGGTGCTACTGCCAGCAATTCCATAGGTAATACAACGGAGGAAATGCCAAAAATCTCGCCAACAGGCTTCTGCTCGTGGGGGGGGATAAAGACCACCCCCTGGTTTAGTAATATCAGGATATTGAGCCAATACGGTTTCCCGCGCTTCGGAAACGATATCAGAAGCGTTATCCCGCAAAAATTTGGCTGTATTGATTAAGGGTTCCGTATCTGGTGAACAGGCTTTAATCTGCTGCAAGTCATCATCGGTAAGATAGCGACCGTGATCATCAGCTGCCTGGAAATGCTCGATAATCCCTGGGGGATAGGAGTGTTGCCAGTTGGTAAAGCTGACAATTCTGGCTTTGGTAATTAGCTCTTTGATATAGTCGCTTAGTTGAGTCGTCATGGTTGATCTTTGTTGAAGGTTTAAGGTTGAAGGTTTGTTATAAGGTTGGCTGGTTTAAGGTTTAAGGTTTGTTAAAGGTTGGCTGGTTGTTCGGTGTAGGGTTGTTCGGTGTAGGGTGGGTTGACGGTTGACCTTACCATCTCATCAACGCAACGGTTCACAAAAACTATAAAGTGAACTAGCCTGAGCTACTAGGGGAAGCTACGGCTAGTTCACTTCACAGCAGTATACTCAATTATGATAATCTTTGATTAAAGCTGTTAAGAAATGTAAAAAAAGCTGCCTCTGTAGTGCTATGGACATCCGCCAAATCGAAATCTCTCTCAAAAGTCCAAATGCCCAGGATCGCCTCAGGGCACTTACTGCTTTGAGAGAGTATGGTTCAGATGTAGCTGTTCCCCTACTCAAAAGTAAACTTAAGGACCCAGAGTTTTTAGTGCGCTCCTTTGTGGCAATGGGACTGGGGAATAAACGGACTGACGAGTCCTATGCTGCGTTGTTAAATTTGATGCAATTTGATAAAGATCCCAATGTAAGGGCAGAAGCTTCCAATTCCTTGTCTAAGTATGGAGACGTGTCGATATCTCATCTGGTCACTACCTTTCAACAGGATGATCACTGGCTGGTGCGCCGTAGCATTCTTGCTGCTTTGGTGGAAATGTCTTGTCCAGAAGAACTCTATAGTATTTGTATTTGCGGCTTAGCAGGGGAAGACCCAACTGTCCGAGAAGCAGGAATTGATGCCCTAGGGTTACTGGCTGGTACTGTTAAGGAAACTGAGGCATTGCAGCAAATTTTGGCTCTGAAAGATTCACAATGGTGGCGTATTCGGATGCATGTTGCCCGTGCCCTCAAACGATTTGATTCCCCCGATGCTAAAGCAGCATTGGCAGAACTGATGAAGGATGAAGAGCATCGGGTGGTAGCTGCTGCTTTAGATAGTTCCCTCTAGAGCATCGGTTTGGTGATCAGATTTAGGGAGTCGGGAGTCGCAAAACAGCGCCGACCTGTGGGGGTTACCCTCATGACCGACTGCATCAAGAGGGGGTAATTGACACTCCCCGTCCTGTAAGAACGGGGATTCTTACTTCAACGAGCCGACTTGCTCAGCCAGGTCGGAACCAGAAAGAGTAGAGGCCGATTCGACCTAAGCGTTCTGATCATAGATCTAGGTTTCG
>NZ_JAAHHE010000634.1:0-2602 GCF_010692525.1 Moorena sp. SIO3B2 | reverse complement strand
GATCGCGCATTCATTCCTTGATTCAGCAACGCCAAAAATCCTGTGTACCTAATAAGTATTTAAAACGCTATATTTTAAAATTAAATTACCAAATTTATGGCTATGATTATTGACATTTATCAATTTTGTCTAAAGCAATCTTGGCTTTGAAAAGAACTCTCCAATAGGCTAAATTACTAGTCCATGCTGTTCGATGTAACAAGGTGGGAAGAGATTCTCCTGGAGTTTTAGAGTTATCAAGGGATGGTTCTAACGAGTTATTTTTATCCTGCATAGTGGTATATAGCGTTTGGATCTGGGTTGTAAACACACGAATTGCTGAAAAAGGCAAAAGGCAAAAGGCAAAAGGCAAAAGGCAAGAGGGGAAAGAGTAAATGTTGCGTAGGGTGCGTTAGGGACGGGCGAAACCTTATTTTCTCGGTAGAAAGTGTTAGGAAATTCCGTCCCGTAACGCACCACCCAAATAGCAAAAATTAGATGTACCCGAGTATGGAGTAGGAAATAGGAATAAGATTTGATTATTTAATCACTGAAAATTATTGTTGTTATTTACAATAATAAGTTGTTTTTTAGTGCTACAAGAGCTCAGTAAAATTCAGAGTTTACCGACAACTGCCGCTAAGTCTATAGGGGTTTACTAGTAAGCGTGAAGTAAATTTATAGCAATTCTCTTTCCCATGAGGGACAAAGGGATCCCCCTAAATCCCCCTTAAAAAGGGGGACTTTGAGGTTGATTATTACACCTCATACATGCAATAAACGCTATAAATTTTCTTCCCGACTCCCGATTCCCTTCCCCCCTTAATAAGGGGGGCTAGGGGGGATCCCTGCTCCCCCTTAATAAGGGGGGCTAGGGGGGATCCCTGCTCCCTAAAACCTATAAAGACGCCACTAATTCTTTTTGATCTTGCCAATGGTCTGACCACTGAATGCGATCAGCACTAAAGTGGAGGGGATCATTGTTTGGCCAAGGAGTGTTAATTGGCTCTTCAATAATTTCAAATTCACCGTTATCAAAGGGAAGTCCTTGGGCTTTTACTTTAGGCACAACTCGCTCTCGAATTCCTTGAGATGCTTGAGTTAAGGCCCGATGGTGACAGTAAGGATTATTCCCTCTGCGGTCAAAGAACACATGAGCGGTCCAAGAGCAACCACCGCGACATAGTTCAGCAAATTCGCAAGTCTTGCAGAAGCCCCACAGATGGGATGTCCCTTTGGGAGTATCGGCTCCTAGGTTAAACCGCAATTCTTCAGTTTCTTCAATAATTTTCCTGAGGGAGTGGTCTCGGATATTACCTCCGGTGTAAGCTGAAGTCGGTAAGGAAGGGCAACCTTTGATTGCACCATCGGCTTCAATGCCCAAGGTAGAGAGTCCAGCTTGGCATCCCTGCCAAAATGTCCAGGGATTGCTCTCTCCTCGCCCTCGCAGTAGTCGCTCGTAGGGACCGTAATAGCCTACATTATTTCCGGCCTGTACTTTCACCCCTTCGCTATAAGCCCGCTCAACTACACGAGCAATCATGGGATATAAATCCAGCAGTTCATAGGGTTGGAGCAGAATGTCGTAATTGTCAGCTGCATTTCCCATGGGTACAGTTAACTGAATCTGCCAGGCAAAGATTCCTGCATCCCGAAGCAGCTGGTAAATCTGGGGAAATTCTGGTGCGCTGAGGCGATTGATTTGAGTATTGCAGCCGAAAGGAATACCAGCTTCCTGGAGATGGCTCATGGTCTTAAATGCCCATTGCCAAGAACCCTTTCTCCCCCTTAGGCGGTCGTGGGTTGCTTCTAAGCCATCCACAGAAACGGAAACTACCCGAATTCCAGCCTCTTTCATCCGGCGGGCTGTCTCTAAACTAATCCCAAATCCACCAGTGGTCATACCACAAACCATTCCTGCATCGGTAATGGCTTTGGCAATCTCTAGCCAGTCCGGACGTAAAAAGGCTTCACCCCCAATTAAGGTGACTTCTGTAATTCCAACTTCGGCCATCTGTCTGACCAAATCGAGAGCTTCCTCTGTAGAAAGTTCTTTTGCTCGTGTATGACCAGCACGAGAACCACAGTGCTGACAAGCTAGGTTGCATTTAAGAGTAATTTCCCAAACCGCATAACTAATTCGGCGATAAGTCATAACTAAGCACGTTTGTATCTAGGTTGTAAACACACGAATTGCAGGAAAAGGCAAAAGGCAAGAGGCAATAGGTAAGAGGGGTAAGAGTGTGGGAAGTTTGGGGAGATGGGGAGATGGGGAGATGGGGAGATGGGGAGATAGGGAGATGGGGAGATAGGAAATATTTTTATAGCGTTTATCTTACTGACGAGGTACAGTAAATTTTCGTCTTACCCCGACACCCGACTCCCGATTCCCGATTCCCGACACCCGACACCCGACACCCGACACCCGACACCCGACTCCCGATTCCCTCGGTGCGCTTTCCGTAGGCGAATTAAATTCGCCACGGGTCGCACCGCTCCCGACTCCGTAGACTATGAAATATTGTCTGTGTTCGCGTCTTTTGAAATGTAACCAATTTGATCAGGAGGTATGGAAGCGCCATACAATGCGATCGCTTGAGGAGGTTTCGGTCCAGGCTCGATG
>NZ_JAAHHE010000633.1:0-2613 GCF_010692525.1 Moorena sp. SIO3B2 | reverse complement strand
TCTAGATCATCATCCTCAGGATTCCCTGCTGACCTAAAAGAATTTCCCGCAGCAGGCTGAAAATCCCTACCCAAATAATTGGGCTAATATCAACCCCACCAATGGGAGGCACAATTTTGCGCATTGGCACTAAAAAGGGTTCCGTTGGCCAAGCTACTAGATTAAATGGCAAACGATTTAGGTCTACCTGAGGATACCAGGTCAGAACAATGCGAAAGATAAACAAAAAGATCATTAGTCCGAGTAACGGACCAAGAGTCCAGATAGCAATCGTAGCAGCAGTCATGGCTTATTTAATCTTAATGATCACAAATGTATTGCTGGTGGCACCGTCAGCGGTGAGCGGTGAGCGGTGAGCAGTCAGTGGTCAGTGGTCAGTGGTCAGCTTATTTTATTCAAAAGCGCCGATTGCGCTACGGGCACGCTGCGCGAAGATTACCGTGGCACAGGCTTCCAGCCTGTGACCTAACCGATAAGCTGATAGCTGATAACTGATAGCTGATAGCTTACGTGCCGCCTTAGGTGGGTAGGTGGCTTACGGGCGTCCTTGTGATTGTAGTTAATTTAATTTAAACTTTCTCAATAATAGTATCATGTTCTTAGTTCACCCCTCACCAAGCCTCACCTCTGCTCCAATAGGGAACCGGCAGTGGCATGGGGGAAAGCAATCATGTCTAACACTTACCCGATTGGGAAGTGTAGGAGCATCACAAACAAGATTTACAAATTAACTAGGAGTTTTTATGACACCTTCATTAGCCAACTTTTTGTGGAGTTTACTTTTGGGTACTGCCATTGTGGTTATTCCTGCCACTGTGGCACTAATCGTCTTTAGCCAGAGCGATAAGATCCAACGCTCATAACGAAATCCCTACTATCTATGCCTTCAACGAAGTAAGGCGGAGCTTCGATAGCAGGAAATTGAGTGGGTTCACAACCCGCTCAATTTTTGTATTCAGAATCTCTCCTGATCCAGGAGTAAAATGGTTGTTCTCCAGTTACAGTAGAGTGTAAGACCAATAACTCGCTACCATAAAACTGACCATAGGAGAGTAGCAATGGTAAATTTTGGGTTTAATTCAGCTAGCCTTTTGGGCATATTCTTGATGCTTGCCGGAGCAGGACTCTATTTCCTGCGCTCGGTCCGTCCAGAACTAGCCAGAGACCATGATATCTTTTTCACTGTGGTCGGGGTAGTTTGTGGCTTTATTCTGGTGACTCAGGGATGGCGACTCGATCCAATTTTGCAGTTGAGTCAGCTGTTGTTGAGCGGTACAGCAATATTTTTTGGTGTGGAAAGTCTGCGGTTACGGGGCGTTGCCACTAAAAAAGCCCGGGAAGATGCTGGGTTTGAAGACCGCCAGCGACCAGTTAGCCGTAACTATTACCGCGAAGAACCACAAGAGGCTAATGTTTATGATGAATACGATGAACTAGAGCCGGTAGAGGAGCAATACTCCAACCCTCGCTTGCGGCCCACAGCAGATTCCAGGGAAAGGCGCATAGACCGTTATGAAGCAGAAACCCGCCGTCCACCAAGGAGTCGAGGGAGTTCAGAGGAATCCAGGCTAGAAGAGCGATCGCGTAAACGCCGCCCTCGTTCTAATGGTCAGTTTTCAGAACGACCTAGAGAGACCTGGCAGGCTCAGTTAGATAGTGATTGGGAAGACAGACCATCTCGTAGTAGACGTTCTCGTCCTTCGGAACAATCTGTGGAACGACCTGTAGAACGATCTGTAGACACTTGGGAGGCTAAGTTAGATCGGGATCTAGACAGAGATCTAGACAGAGATCTAGATAGAGATAGAGAAGACAGACCCGTTCGCCGTAGCCGTTCCGGTCGTGAATCTATAGAAAACTATGACTCAGAAAACTATGACTCACAGATAGCCTCAAGGGAAAGAAAGCGTCGTACCACCCCAAGGGAGGAAACATCCTCTAACTACTCAGACCAAAACGATTATGTGGATTACAAACCCATCGACCTGTCTGAGGAAGATGATGAGCCGTTAGGACCGTTTGAGTACTAATAAAACTAGCTATCAGCTATCAGCTATCAGCTATCAGCTATCAGCTATCAGCTATTAGCTATCAGCTATCAGCTATCAGCTATCAGCTATCAGCTATCAGCTATCAGCTATCAACTATCAGCTATCAGCTATTAGCTATTAGCTATCAGCTATCAGCTATCAGCTATCAGCTATCAGCTATCAGCTATCAGCTATCAACTATCAGCTATCAGCTATCAGCTATCAGCTATCAACTATCAGCTATCAACTATCAGCTATCAGCTATCAGCTATCAGCTATCAGCTATCAGCTATCAGCTTAAGGGCACGCTACTTGAGGTGCTATTAGTTATCAGTTATCTGCTAAAGGCTGAGGGCTAAAGGCTGAGGGCTGAGGGCTGAGGGCTGAGGGCTGAGGGCTGAGGGCTGAGGGCTGAGGGCTGAGGGCTGAGGGCTGAGGGCTGAGGGCTGAGGGCTGAGGGCTGAGGGCTGAGGGCGGAGGGCTGAGGGCTGAGGGCTGAGGGCTGAGGGCGGAGGGCTGAGAGCCTGCGAGCTGGTGAAGAGTGAGTTCGGATCGGGTGCAGGGTGGGGGGGGCGCAAATGAA
>NZ_JAAHHE010000632.1:0-2625 GCF_010692525.1 Moorena sp. SIO3B2 | reverse complement strand
CCTTTTTCTATATAGTTTATTACTTTTTTTCTGAAATCTAGACTGTATGGCATTGCTGTCAGTTATTGAAAATATACCCTTTTCATTTTACCTCATCACCGTCTTATCCTTAATTGAAACAACTATATCTTCCGGATGGTGGTGAAAACCCACCCCTTGAGGAGACAAGTGACTCCCTATCTGGCCACACCGAGATGAACGGCATTTCATCGGAGTGAAGCTGGCACCAGGGCGGAATCAGAGGTGAAACAGATAAGCCACACTGCCGCTAATGGGGAGATGACAAGGGCAAACAAGTCCTGAAAAAGTGTCTAAAAGCACCGGCACAATCTGGACAAATAGTGTGCACGGCATCCTCGCATTCTCACGGAAAGAACGGCGGTTATCCGTAAGCTCCGAGAAGAGGGTAGGCAAATTGGACTGTCCTAAATCATCTAAACAATCTGGAGGATGGAACGAGTAAAAACGATGGCAACACTTGGGTCTGAAGAACGGTCGGAACTTCGGTAAGCTATGCCAAGCCTAATCCCCACCATCGGGTAAGATGTGCTCAAAACTGGGCACGGGTATTCAGAATACGCAAACCAATGGAGAGTATGGGTAGACACAGACAAAAATCTAGTGACCTTTGGAAAGGACAGAACTGGAAACAACTCCGGAGAAATCTTTTCCGCCTACAGAGGCGCGTGTATAAAGCGGTTCAAGCTGGTGACTTGAGGAAAGCTCGGTCTCTACAGAAACTGATATTGAAATCCCGTTCAGCACAGCTTTTGGCCATCCGCCAAGTGACACAGCTTAATCAGGGCAAGAAAACCGCCGGTATCGACGGGAAAACTGCACTGAATTATGAGGAGAGGCTGGAAGTACTTGAGAATATGAGGCAAAGCGCTCTCGACTGGAAACACTCCGGTCTTCGAGAAATCCCAATCCCTAAAAAGAATGGGAAAGTAAGGATACTCAAGATACCAACAATCTTCGATAGAGCGTGGCAATGTCTGGCAAAATTCGCCCTCGAACCAGCATACGAAGCCTTGTTTCATGCTCGTAGCTACGGGTTCAGAACGGGAAGAAGTGCGCACGATGCACAAAGATACGTGTTCGCTAACTTGAAATCGAACGCAAATGGCATCACCAAGAGAGTAATCGAACTGGACATTAAGAAGTGTTTCGACCGCATCTCCCATAAGTCCATAATGGACAGGTTAATTGCGCCAGCAAGTTTGAAGACTGGGATATTCCGCTGTCTCAAAGCAGGAGTTGACCTGGAATTTCCTGAGCAAGGAACCCCACAGGGAGGAGTAGTCAGTCCACTTCTAGCCAATATCGCACTTGATGGAATAGAGGAAATACACCCAAGCGTCAGATACGCAGACGATATGGTGATATTCCTCAAGCCAAAGGATAACGCCGAAAAAGTTCTGGGTAAAATCAAGGCATTTTTGGCAGAACGCGGGATGGAAATCAGCGAAGAAAAGACCAAGATAACCAAAACGACAGACGGATTCGACTTCCTAGGATGGCGCATGCGCGTCAAACAAAACGGAAAATTCCATTGCACTCCCTCAGTGGAGAATCATAGGAACATCCGCAGGAAAATCAAGACCGTAGTCAACAGTTCGAATTATGGTGCAAAAGTCAAAGCCAAGAAGCTAGCCCCCATCGTACGTGGATGGAGGAATTACCATAAGTACTGCGACATGAGCAGTTCCCGAGATAGTTTATGGCACATGAACAATACCGCAAACCGGAAATTTCGTAGCGAAGAGAAGGTAAACCGGTACCAGGCCGACAAACTATGCAAGAAAAGCTTCCCCGCAGTAGGGTATGAACAGAACAAACACGTAATGGTAAAAGGGACTAAGTCCCCTTATGACGGAGACTTAGTCTATTGGAGTCAGAGAAATTCGAAACTCTACTTCGATGCTACTGCAGAAACTTTGAAGAAGCAAAACCATTCTTGTGGATATTGCGGGCTGAAATTCATTGATGAGGAAAGAGTACACCTCCACCACATTGACGGAAATCATCACAACTGGAAGAAAAACAACCTTATGGCTGTTCACCAAAGTTGTCACCAATATATTCACCAGGGCAAGTCAGAAGACTAGGATATCTAGGAGCCGTATGCGGTGAAAGTCGCACGTACGGATTTGAAGGAGAGGTGCCCTGGGTAATACCAGGCATCGACTCTAATAGAAGCAATCACACTTTTAGGCGAAAAAGAACAATACAACCCTGCTTCTAGAAACCAAGGTTGCCCCTGTGGGTCGATACGGAAGTCAAAAAGACTGTAGTGGCGACAGCCCAACGCCTGATGACACCTCTTGGCTACTTCCTGAACTGGCTTGGTTACAGGGTCCCTAGGGTCTAGCATCCAAGCCTTAACACCATCCTTAGCAGTCAAACTCAAGTCGCCATCTTCTGTTCGTTTTAGTTTATCCTCATAGTTGCGAATCCGGTGGTCATGGGGATTCACCAGATACTCTTCTAGGGGTAAACCTAGGCTGTTCACTCTAGGACTTGATTGATGGGATGAGTTCATGCATAATCTGTGTGAAGAGGTTGCCAGGATCTGCCCATGATACAAGGATACAAAAGCTCAATTGAGCGTCTGGCCAATTTATT
>NZ_JAAHHE010000631.1:0-2663 GCF_010692525.1 Moorena sp. SIO3B2 | reverse complement strand
CGTTGTAACGGGATTCAGCTAGCAGGAGTTGTATTCGATACCATGCTAGCAAGTTATGTACTTAATCCTGAAACTAGCCATAAACTTAGTGACTTAGGGCTGCACTATTTGGGAATAGAAGCACAAAGTTATGATGACTTGGTTCCAAAAGGGAAAACTATCGGAGATTTAGACATTCCCACGGTAGCGGATTACTGTGGGATGGATGCTTATACCACCTTCGGAATAGTTTCTAAATTACGAGAGGAATTGGCGAAAATTCCTGCATTGCAGGAATTGTTGCTAGATGTAGAGCAACCCCTGGAACCGGTATTAGCTGAGATGGAATACCAGGGGATTAGTATTGATAAGGATTATCTGGAACAGTTCTCTCAAGAGCTGGAAAAGGATTTAGTGGCAATTAAGCAGCAAGCCTATCAAGATGCTGGACAAGAATTCAATTTAGGTTCCCCTAAACAGCTGAGTCAGTTACTGTTTGAGAAACTAGGGTTAGATCGTAGGAAGTCTCGTAAAACCAAAACGGGTTACTCTACCGATGCTACTATCTTAGCTAAATTACAAGGAGACCATCCCGTAGTAGATGCTGTTTTGGAGTACCGTAGTTTATCTAAATTGAAATCTACTTATGTGGATGCTTTACCAGCACTGATGCGTTCTGATACTAAACGAGTACATACGGATTTTAATCAGACCGTGACTACAACTGGTAGACTATCCTCCTCTAGTCCTAATTTACAAAATATTCCTATTCGTACTGATTTTAGTCGCCAGATTCGGAAGGGTTTTATTCCAGAATCCGGTTGGCTGTTGGTATCTGCTGACTATTCCCAAATTGAGTTACGAATCCTAGCTCACTTGAGTCAAGAGCCAGTGCTAGTGGAAGCTTACCAAACTCAAGCCGATGTCCATACCTTGACAGCGCAAATGTTATTTGACAAAGAAGACATTACTGCTGAAGAGCGGCGCTTGGGTAAAATAATTAATTTTGGCGTAATTTACGGCATGGGAGCACAACGGTTTGCTCGGGAAGCTAAGGTATCGACAGCTGAAGGAAAAGAATTTATTGATCGATTGAATCAGCGCTATCCTCTGGTGTTTGCTTATTTAGAGGAAACTAAGAAAAAAGCGATCGCACAAGGCTATGTAGAAACTATACTCGGACGCCGTCGCTACTTTAGCTTTAGTGGTAACAGTCTTAGAAGGCTGCAAGGTAAGCCTCTCGATCAGATTGATCTCGATAAACTTAAGAGTATCAATCCCTATGATGCTGGGTCATTAAGAGCAGCAGCTAATTCCCCGATTCAAGGCTCTAGCGCTGATATAATCAAAATTGCCATGGTTAATCTGTATCAAGAATTACATAAATATCAGGCGCGGTTGCTATTACAAGTCCATGATGAATTAATCTTTGAAATTCCCCCAGATGAATGGGAAGAATTGCAGGTAAAAATTCGGGAAACTATGGAATCCGCAGTTGAGTTGAGTGTTCCTTTAGTTGTTGAAATACATGCTGGGGATAATTGGATGGAAGCGAAGTGAGGCAAAAGGCAATAGGCAATAGTGCGATCGCACTCATCAGCTTAGTGGTAAGCGTTAGGACGATACATTACCATTCTTCATTAGGCAGAGACATGAACTGTATCTTTGCCATCACTGGATCTAGCTCAGAAGACTCTTTAGAGTAGACTTCATTCAGCTTCTGTAAAATTTGATCGCGATTGTACCTTTTAAGATAAGCTTTTAATGCCTTTAGGTAGAGTTCACTACGTGATAAGCCCATCTGTTGAGCAAGGGCTTCTGCTTCTTCAAAAACTGAGTCTGGAAGTGAAATTTCAGTTTTCATCGTGACTTTAGCAACAAGCCCTAATTCTTAATCATACCTTGGTTATACCAAGATTGTAATAGCTCCAGCACTTAGAAAACATTTGTTTTGCCTGTCCTATAGAATAGCCCCTACAGAGAATAGTGCGATCGCTCTTAGCGGAAGCTTTTGTGAATGATTGGTTGAGCACGAGAGGTCGGGAGCAGGTCAAAGTCGCAGAACAGATGAACTATATACTATCAGAGCAAGCTAAAACCCATGAGGGGGCTATAGCTTTACTACAAATGCTCTGCATAAGTGAAATGCTCCCTTGTAATTTCGACCTTAACCGATAATCACGGCTAAGTTATGCCACTGAGGGGGTAAAAATTAGCCTGTAAGCTCTGTGTGGCAAGGGTTTCAGTTGGGTTACCTTTGATAATATGTCCCCAGGGATCCCCATAGCAATTGAACTTGACCAACGAAAAAATTAGGTTTCTAGACTTGGCCATCGCAAATAGGGGCGTTAATCAACCTGTCAATCGACCCAATCTTTTTTGGGGTAGCATGGCTGAAAAGCTTACCCCAAGGCATTTTTAGCCTGGTTGTCATTCTCTCAGGTTATGCCATCATAGTGACCAGCTGCTGAAAAGGTACCCTCAAGGGTACTGCCAAGCCGGGTTAGATCATTCTATAAATGTATTGATTGAAATTCATTACAGTAAAAGGTAAAACCCATGCCTTACAAATACTAGAATCCCTGTGTCTTCCAAGTTCCGATCAAATTGGGAGTAGATCAAAGTGGCAGAACAGATGAACTATGTAGCATCAGAGCAAGCTAAAACCCATGAGGGGGCTATAG